>PBTT01000122.1 GCA_002729195.1 Acidiferrobacteraceae bacterium | reverse complement strand
TTCATTTCTGGCCTAGCGCTGTCGGCGTTGTTTGCTGCGCCGGTTATGGCGGCTGAGGAATCAGACCCAAATAAGGAGCAGTTCATTCCGGGGCTGACTCTGCTCAACAACCGCGATGGTGGGATCAATGGCATCAAACTGGTCTGGGAAGAGTGTGATTATGGTTACAACACCGAGCGTGGCGTAGAGTGCTACGAGCGTCTTAAAGGCAAGGGCGCCAAAGGTGCACCAGTATTTCAGCCCTTATCAACCGGTGTAACCTACGCTTTGTTGGAACGGGCTGCTGCCGACAAGATCGCCCTGATCTTTCTGGGCTACGGTCGTACCGACGCCACCGACGGTCGGGTGTTCCCCTGGGGATTCCCGGCAATCACCAACTACTGGAACCAGAGCACGACGAAAGTCCAGTTTATTGCCCAGCGTGAAGGCGGCCTGGACAAGCTCAAGGGTATGAAGATCGTCAATCTGCATCTGAAGCACCCCTACGGAATTGAGACCATTCCGGTGTGGAATGCGATGGCCGAGAAATTTGGATTTGAAGTCACACACATTCCTGTACCGTGGCCGGGTATCGACCAGAAATCGCTGTGGTTACAGATTAGAAAGATTCAGCCGAACTACGTGATTAACCGCAACTGGGGTATATCCTGTACAGTGCCGTTGCGTGAAGCTGCCCGCATTGGTTTTCCACGGGATCACATCATCGGTGTCTGGTGGTGCGGAGCTGAAGAAGATGCAATTCCAGCCGGTGCTGCAGCGAAGGGATATATCGCAGCCACCTTTCATGCCGTGGGCACCGATTTCCCCGTTGTCAATGACATTTTTGAATATGTCTATGGCGTCATGAAAGGTAATATTGCATCGTCGCGTGTCGGTAGTGTGTACCATCTGCGTGGCGTATCTGCGGCTATTGTTACGACCGAGGTGATTCGTAAGGCCCAGGAGAAATACGGTGTGGGGCCAATCAGTGGTGAGGAATTCCGCTGGGCGATGGAAAATCTTGATCTCACGGCAGAAAGGATCGCTGAACTGGGCGCGACCGATGTGTTGCCGCCATTCAAGATTACTTGTGCCGATCACGAGGGTGGTGGCTCAGCACGTTTCCAGCAGTGGGACGGAAATGCATGGCACTTTATTACCGATTGGGTTGAGCCCATGAAGGATATTACCCGACCGATGATCGAGGCCTCTGCCGCTGCCTACGCAAAAGAGAAGGGTATTACTCCGCGTTCTGGTATGTCGATGGGTTCTGATTGCGGTTGATGAACTAGAATCTCATGGAGGCGGCCTTGAAAGACAAAGCAGCAACGCTGCTCAGCGTCAATAATATCGAGGTCGTATACGACCATGTGATATTGGTTCTAAAAGGAGTATCCCTGGAGGTACCCGAGAAGGGCATCGTTGCCCTTCTCGGGGCCAACGGGGCAGGTAAGACAACCACACTCAAGTCCATCTCCAACCTGCTGATGGCCGAGCGTGGCAACATTACCAAGGGAACTATTGAGTATCAGGGAGAGCCCATTCAAGGGCTCTCTGCCAACCAGCTGGTTAAACGCGGTGTGATCCAGGTCATGGAAGGGCGCCGCTGTTTCGAACACCTGACTGTAGAAGAGAACTTGCTGACTGGGGCCTTTACCCGCTCGGATGGCGCCTCTTTAATCCGTCAGGATCTGGATCTGGTCTACAGTTATTTCCCGCGCCTCAAAGACCGCCGCAACAGCACCTCAGGTTACACCTCCGGCGGGGAGCAGCAGATGACTGCTGTCGGGCGGGCGTTAATGGCCCGGCCAAAGATGATTCTGTTGGATGAGCCCTCTATGGGTCTGGCACCAACACTCGTCGAGGAAATATTCGAGATCATGCAGCAGCTCAATGAAAAAGAGCAGGTAACTTTCCTGCTGGCAGAACAAAATACCAACATTGCTTTGCGCTATTCTCACTATGGGTACATTCTTGAGAATGGCCGGGTGGTGATGGATGGTGAGGCCAGTGCTTTGCTGGATAACCAGGATGTGAAAGAGTTTTACCTGGGCGTTAGCGGTGGCCAGAAGAAAAGTTTCAGGAAAGTAAAGCATTACCGTCGGCGCAAGCGCTGGTTGAGTTGATCTGAGGTCGTTGAACAAGGCCAGAGCCTAGGCAGGGGGCCTTTTGGGTAGTGTGAGTAGCTATTTGAGTTGTCAGTCATGACAGATACAGATTTTTTTGATGCCCTGGAAACACGGGCGCCTGAGCAGCGAGAAGCGGAGCAGTTTTCCCTGCTGACCGAGCAGCTGCGCTATGCGAAGACCCAGACTCCAGCGTATACAGTTTTGCTGAAAGAGGTAGACCCTGATGTAGTCGGCGACCGCGACGCCTTGGCCAAGCTGCCGGTTACGCGAAAGTCAGAGCTGGCACAGGCGCAGGCGAAGACCCCGCCGCTGGGGGGATACTGCGGCCTTTCGGGGCGTACACTGCCCCGGGTATTTGCTTCTCCTGGCGCAATTTTTGAGCCCCAGGGCAATACGCCGGATTTCTGGCGCATCGCGCGGGCCTTGTATGCTGCCGGCTGTCGCGAAGGGGATCTGGTGTACAACACTTTTTCCTATCACTTCACGCCTGCCGGATTCATGCTGGAAGGCGGTGCACACGCGCTGGGTTGCACGGTCTTTCCGGCTGGTACTGGCCAGAGCGAGCTGCAAGTGCAGGCGTTGGCCCACCTTCGCCCGCGGGTCTACATCGGCACTCCGTCCTTTCTCAAGATCCTGTTGGATAAGGCAGTCGACATGGATATTGATGTTTCGAGTATCGAAGTCGGCCTGGTTTCGGGAGAAGCCTTGCCGGGAACGTTACGCGAAGAGTTATCCGAAAAAGGCGTGGATGTGCTGCAGGCTTATGCCACGGCGGATGTGGGCCTGATTGCCTACGAGTCGCCCACGCGCGAGGGCTTGATCCTGGATGAAGGTGTACTGGTCGAGATCGTGCGCCCCGGTACTGGTGATCCGGTTGCATCGGGCGAGGTGGGTGAGGTGCTCGTGACAGTACTGCAGCCGGGTTATCCGCTCATTCGTTTTGCCACGGGGGATTTATCCGCATTTATGGACGGCACTAGCCCCTGCGGGCGTACCAACCGGCGCATCAAGGGGTGGATGGGGCGTGCCGACCAGACCGCCAAGGTGCGTGGTATGTTTGTGCATCCATCCCAGGTTGCCACCGTGACTTCCCGTCATCCTGAGGTCGCTCGTGCAAGACTGGTGATCGAACGTATCGATAATGCAGATGCCATGACCCTGCGTTGTGAACTCACTAACTCGAGCATTGACCAGCAAGGACTTGCCGAGCAGATCAGTACCAGCATTCGGGATGTCTGCAAACTGCGCGGGGAGGTTGTTTTTACCGGGCAGGGCACTTTGCCCAATGACGGTAAGGTCATAGACGATCAGCGTCCACTCGACTGATACCGCAAACTCTATCACCCGGGCGCTAATACCGCTCGCAAACGATTGTCCTTTCTACCTATCGCAGGCTTTGATGTTTTTGTTATTCGACACAGACCGGCCTGTGGTTTCGCTCTGGGGGCATCGCTTCGGGGTTTTCCTTGAGTGGAAATGACCTGGGCCAAATCATTGGCTTGTTTTTCCGATGCTGTTTTCTCTAGACTGTGACAGCAAAACCAACGGAGAACCCAGTGACTGACTCGGATATCCAGGACGATGTTTCTCTATACGCGAACCTGTTTGGCTTCCTTGGATTTCCCTTAAGCCGCGACCCGGTCGGCGCCGCGGCCGACGTGGCGGTGCTGGGGGTGCCCTACGACATGGGTACCACCGGCCGCGCTGGCACCCGCAGTGGCCCGGCGGCCATTCGCCAGGCCTCGGGCAACATACGCTGGGAACAGGCGCGCTGGCCCTGGAGCTACCCGCTCAAGCAAACGATCCAGGGCATCGACTGCGGTGATCTCGTCTTTGCGCCGGGCGACATTCCGGGCTTCGTCCAGGCCTTGGAAAAGCGGGCCACTGAGATTCTGCGCTCGGGTAAGACACTGCTCAGTTTTGGTGGCGATCACTTCATTACACTGCCGCTGCTGCGGGCCCACCATGGCGTGTACGGGGAACTCGCCCTGATACATTTTGATGCCCATACCGATACCTATGCACAGGGCAGCGCGTTCGATCACGGCACCATGTTTCACCAGGCGCCTGCGGCAGGGCTGGTCGATCCCGGCTGCTCGGTGCAGGTCGGTATCCGCACCGAGTATGACCCCGGCAGCCACGCTTTCCAGGTGCTTGATGCCGACTGGGTCCACAACCACGGGGTGGCGGCGACGGTTGCCGCGATTGGTGAGCGTGTGGGTGAGCGCAAGGCTTACCTTACCTTCGATATCGATTGCCTCGACCCCGCCTTTGCACCGGGTACTGGGACCCCTGTGGCGGGCGGCCTTTCCAGCAACATGGCACTGCAGATCGTGCGCGGCCTCAAGGGCCTGGACATCGTCGGCATGGACGTGGTGGAAGTGGCGCCGGCCTATGACAGTGCCGAGTTGACCGCACTTGCCGCCGCCACTGTGGCCATGGAGATGCTCTACCTGCAGGCCGAAAAACGCCGCTAAGCCCCGGTCGCAGTCAACGCCTAAGACCTAGGCTGCATTCGTAATTCAGCAGCCGAAGATCAGGGTCTTTTCCCGGCCCAGCATTATTTTTCATCAATAAATGGCTTGCTTATCCAGAGTCATCCACTCGGTGTCGCGAAATGGCCACTGGGGGCGTGTCGCACCCGTTCTCTCAGCCAGGCTTCATCATTATGTTCCGGGCGAAAACGATTAAGGGAGAAACGGCTGAGGTCGATGCCAGCATCACCATGCACAAGCCATTGGGCTAACGCCAGTGCCAGGCTGGCAGAACGCAGTATCCCGGCGGAATTTAAACCGCTAAGGACAAAATAGCCTCGCACCTCTGTCGCCTGATCTAAGATCGGAAATCCATCAGGGGTAAAACTTTCCGGTCCGTTTATCAAAGTCTTGATACCTGTATTGGCCAGCGCTGGCACAAGGTGCATGCCACGCTCCAGGTAGGGTCCAAACTGCTCCCAGTCTTCATTGAGAAGGCCAAACGAAAAGTTATCTGGCAATGTCTCAGGTGACACCGGCTTTGCATTGAGGTCAAAACAACCAATTAACAGCCCGCCGACTTCTTCGCGCCCGTAAATCAATGCATCAGGATCTCTAAAAGTCGGCATATCCGGGGTGATGCCATCGATCGGCTCGGTCAACGCATAGAAGTGTTCTACCGGGTAAACGGGGATACCAATCTTATTTTGCAGCCCTAGCGGCCGAGACCATAGGCCAGCACAGTTGACAACATACTCACAGCCAGTAACTCCATGACTGGTCGCAACTCCGGTAACTGCGTTGTCGGTCACAACCACACTTTTCACCTCAGTGTGCTCGAAGAACTGAACGCCCCGGGACCGCGCTTTGCGCGCATAGGCATTTATCAGGTCTGTCGGATTAATCCGGCCATCACCCGGGCTCCATAAGGCCCCCACCAGATCATCCGTTCGAAACTGGGGTAGTTTTTCCTGTGCTTCCTGCGGAGACATTAAACAGGCTTCAACGTCCGCGCTATTGGCCGAGTCAACCAATAATCTGAATTCGGCCATTCGAGACACAGTGCGAGCAAGCATTACCCGGCCACAGCGCTGCCAGCCAATCGGTTGTTCTTGCTCAAAGCTTTCGTACAAATCGGCAGCCAGGCGGTTGAGCTTTACTATTTCGGGAATTTGGTCCAGCAACGGAATATTTCCTGCAGCATGCCAGCTGGTGCCGCAGCCAAGTTGGCCACGCTCAAGTACCACGACATTCTGCGAGCCCAGTTCTGCAAGGCGAAACGCGACTGCAGTGCCAATAACACCGCCTCCAATGACAACGATTTGCGCGTGTTTGGGAAACGACTCAGCCATCGGGGTACAGGTTTTCCTGCTAAACCCTGTTATCAGTCACCGGCACATTTTATAGTGCTTTGGGTAAACCAGATCTAGATCCGCCGTGCAGACCAATGTCTAGGCCCGGGCAGTCAGTTGATCAGTTTGCCGATGAAGTGATTCAGGCCACTGGCGAATTCGCTTTCCAGTGGGAAAGACAGCATGCCCATCACCGTATAGCCCAGCAGCCAGGGCATCAGGTAGAAGCGGATCATGAAGAAAAACCAGGCGATATAGAGCGGGATGAGAGGACGGACCACAAACTTTGGCGTAATCGGATTAAAAAGATGCAGTAGCGGGTTGGTAGCGCGGATAAAGAAACGGGCGAAGAAAAAGGCCGTATCTTCACGCAGAAACAGCGACATGCCGAAGCGGCCGATCAGGGTCCACATAATGACCCCCATAATGTAGTCTACGACCAGCACCCAGATGGGAAATGCTTCGACCATCATTACCCCTTCGGTTTAATGCAAAAAAATGCCGGGACGAAGACAGGCTTCGCCCCGGCACACAGTTTAAGGGAACAAGGTCAGTGCGTCGAAGCCAGCACCGATTTACCCTTCGGAATCCGGACTTCGTCCACCATCTTCTGGGTTTCCTCATCGGGTTCGGCTGTTGCCAGGCTAACCCCAACCATGGCGACCAGGCTCACCACACAACCAATGACGCCAAAGCGCAGGTGATCGATGTAGAGCCACGGCTCCATGCCGCCCCATTTGACCATATACAGATACCAGGTTCCGGCGAGCAAGCCGAAGAACATACCGGCAATCGCACCCTGGCGGTTAGCCCGTTTCCACCAGACTCCAAGCACCAATGGGAAGAACAGGCCCGACATAGCAAAGTCGAAAGCCCAGGCCACCGCGCCAAGGATGGTGGTGAGTTTCATACTGGCGACAAAGGCGGCAGCCGCACCGATGACGATCAGCAGCACGCGGGCCACGATCAGGCGGTGTTTGGTATCAGCCTTAGGATCGATGATCTTGTAGTACAGATCATGCGAAAGCGCATTGGCGATCGCCAGCAGCAGACCATCGGCCGTGGACATCGCAGCCGCCATACCACCGGCAGCAACCAGGCCTGAGATCACATACGGCAGGCCGGCAATTTCCGGCGTTGCCAGCACCACGATATCCCCACGCATGAAGAACTCGTTGATCTGCAGGAGACCATCACCGTTACTATCGGAGATCGCAACGAAGCCGACATTGCTCCACTTCTGTATCCATTCCAGCGCATTGACTTCGGCGATGGCCTTGCCAATGATGCCGGTTGCCAGATTGGGATCAAGCACCTGCAGTTTGGTAAAGGTCGCCAGCGCCGGCGCGGTGAAATACAGCAGGAAGATGAAGAGCAGCGACCATGCGACCGACTGGCGAGCCGCCTTGACACTCGGTGTCGTGAAGTAGCGCATCAGGATGTGCGGCAGAGACGCCGTACCGGCCATCATGCAGAACACCAAAGTAACGAACTTCCACTTCGCGGCAAAGGAGGTACCGGCTTCATAGTGCGGTACCGTCAGCGCCTTCAGTCCAGCGAAGGCCTCGGTCGGCTTGATGCCCACCCCATGTAAGGTTTCGAGTTCGCCCAGTCGCATGACGGCCTCGCCGTATACCAACTGAGGAATTATCCCAAAACCTTGCTTGTTGGACATCCAGATCACGGGTACGACATAGGCGATGATCAGCACGATGTACTGGGCCACCTGGGTCCAGGTTACCGCGCGCATGCCGCCCAGCATTGAGCACAGCAAAATACCCAGCAGGCCGAACCAGACGCCGACCTCGAAGGGAATCTGCAGCGCCCGCGAGGCGATGGTGCCGGTGGCGTTAATTTGCGCTGTCACGTACGTGAACGAGGCCAGCGTTAACACGCACACAGCCAAAAAGCGCGCCAGGTTGCCGCCATAGCGGGTACCGATGAAATCCGGCACCGTGTAGCAGCCAAACTTACGCAGGTATGGTGCCATCAGTGAGGCCACCAGCACATAGCCGCCGGTCCAACCGACTACGAAAGCAATGTAGCCGTGACCGCCGAAGTAGATGCCCCCTGCCATCGCGACAAATGATGCGCCGGACATCCAGTCCGCTGCGGTCGCCATGCCGTTAAATACCGCTGGCACCTGGCGGCCCGCTACGTAGTAGGCGTCCACCTGCATGGTTCGCGAGAGCCAGCCGATGGTTGCATAGATCACCACGGTGAAGGCCACGAACAGGATGCCGATGGTGTCGGCTCCCAGCCCGGCCTGCTCCAGGATCGCCATCAGCAGGATGAAAACGACAAAACCGCCCGTGTATAGCCCGTAGACCTTGGGCAGATTGTCTATAAAATCACCTTTGATAATTGCCATATTATTTTCTCCCTAGTTCGAACGGGCGCTGAGTTTGTCTTCGTCTTCGGCCACGCCGTGCTCCACGTCAATCGCGTGCTGGCGCCTGGCGAACCAGAAGATCAGCACTACGAAAATGATCAGGGAGCCCTGGGCAGCCATGTAGAAGCCCAGCGGAAAACCAAGGAAAGAAGCGTTGTTCAGGCTGTCAGCAAACCAGTGAACAAGGTACGAGAAGATGAACCAGATAATCAGGGTTGTGATCATCAGCCCTTTAGTCTTGGCCCAGTGCGCTTCACGTGTCGATTGATCCACGTCAGTCATAGTTACCCTCCATTGCCCCGGGCATCACGCGGTGGTGCCACCCTTGGCAAACTGCAGTTATTGGCTAAAGCGAGACACCCATCCTTGGGCGGCCCATTACCTTCCGTATTAGCAATTTCCGTGCCAGTAGTGCTAACAGGGGGAAATTTGGGTTTGTCGGGGCTCTCGAGGTGACCACCGACAAAACGGCGGAGCATGTGTTACCAAAGGTAACACTCTGGGTGGGTAGATTGGAAACACCGGCGGGCAGGCAGCCGCACGGCGCAGTGCCGTCAGGCAGGTCAGCGGCTATCGGCTATCCGGCCCCGGGGAATGCCGAACTTCTGCCGGCGTTCCCACAACGTTTTGCGACTGATGCCCAGTTGGCGGGCGAGCTCGGTCTCGGTCAGGGAATTCTCGTTGCTGCACACGAAGTCCACAAAGTAGTCGTCCAGCGAACCGGAGAACGCGCTAGTGGCCGCTTGCGCTTGCCCACCCACTGGCGCCCGCTCCAGGTTCAACAGTTCCGGCAGGATGACCTCCTGGTCACACAGAATGATCGCCCGCTCCAGCGCGTTCTCCAGTTCGCGGACATTGCCCGGCCAGTCATAGCGTGCGATCAGCTCACGGGTCGACTCGGGTAGCCTACACAGCGGCCGGTTCAGGCTCCGACAGAGTTTCTCAAGCAGGTGGTTGGTGAGTGCTGGCAGGTCCTCCGTGCGCTCGCGCAGGGGTGGTAGGCGTATCTCGACCACCCGCAGGCGGTAGAGTAAGTCCTCGCGGAAGCGCTCGTCGCTGACCCGTTTTCCCAGGTTGCGGTGGGTGGCGGCCAGTACTCGGACGTCCACTCGCTTGACCTTGTGCGAGCCCAGGCGCCGTAACTCTCCTTCCTGGATTACTCGTAGCATTCCGGCCTGAGCTGCGGCCGAAAGTTCAGCGACCTCGTCCAGAAACAACGTGCCACCGTCGGCGCTCTCGATCAGCCCTGCGGTTGTTTTGTCAGCGCCGGTGAAGGCGCCTTTCTCGTAGCCGAAAAGTTCGGATTCCAGTAGCGTGTCGGGAATCGCAGCGCAGTTCATAGTTACCAGCGGTGCATCACTGCGGTTGCTTTGTTCGTGGATGGCGCGTGCTACCAGTTCCTTGCCAGTGCCTGATTCTCCAAAGATCAGCACCGTCGAATCGGTAGGGGCCACCTTGGCAATGTGTGTGAAAACCTGGTGCATGGCCGGACAGTCTCCGACCATTCCTGACACTGGGTAACCCCGCTGGATGTCCTTGCGAAGAGCCTGGTTCTGTCGATTGATCCGGTCCTGCCGAATCAATCGGTCGGCCACAATGATCATCTCGTCGTGATTGAAGGGCTTGGCGATGTAATCGGCCGCCCCGGCCTTGATCGACTCCACCGCCGAACTGATGCTTGCGTAACTGGTCATAATCAGTACCGGTACGCCCCCACACTGATCGATAATCTCGGTGCCAAGCCCGCCGGGTAGCCGCAGGTCGGCAATAATCAGATTGAACGAATCCAGTTCGTACTGACCCTTGCTCTGTGTTATCGAGTCGGCTTCGGCGACATCGTATCCGTGTCGGGCCAGCAACTTGGCCAGTGCCTGGCGAATCACGGCCTCGTCTTCGATGATCAGTATTCTGCCCATGATTCCCGACGGTAGATTCTAGGGTGCGCCTTGCAGGACTACCCGCACTTCAGTGCCGACTCCCGGCGCGCTGTCGACTTCGATTTCACCACCGTGATCACGTACGATGCCGTAGGTCAACGCCATGCCGAGGCCGGTGCCATCCCCAGGCTGTTTGGTGGTGACAAAGGGTTCGAATATCCGGGCACTGAGTTCGTCGGGCATACCGTGGCCATGGTCGCGCAGGCTGACCTGGATCAGTTCCGCGGATTTGCTCGCCAGAACTCGCACGCTACTGCCGGCCGGGCTGGCGTCATACGAATTGGTGAGGATGTTTACGAAAACCTGGCACAGGCGTTGCCGGTCACCTTCAATATTCAACTGGGGGTCGCAGTCGATCAAGACATCGATATTCTTGTTTGGCTGGGACAGTCGCACCAGCTCGGTCGCCTCCTCCAGGCAACCCCTGAGGTCGAACCGGTGTTTCTCCAGTTTGTCAGCATCACCGCGGCGGCTGAAGTTAACCAGGGTCTGAACGATGTTGTTGATGCGCTCGGTCTGCTGCAAAATGCCCTGCACTTCTTCGCGCATCTCGCTGTCACGGATTTCTTCTTTGAGATTCTGTGCAAGGCAGGCAATTCCGGTGACAGGGTTACCGATCTCATGGGCAACACCCGAGGCAAAACGGCCGATCGACGCCAGCCGCTCGTTGTGCGCCAATTGATCCTCCAACAGGTGAACATTAGTAAGATCCTGTAACAGTATGCTGGTGCCTAGGGGTTCGGCCGCCGAGCTGCCAGTATCGTTAGTTGTTGCTGCATTGCCGGGCGTGGCCTTGAGCAGTCCGAACCAGCGCGGCCGGCCCTCAAGATGAACAAGTTTCTTGTGTATCTCCCGCTGGTCACTGTCGAGAAACTGTTTCAGTAACTCACCCCAAGGTACAGGTAATTGATCAACCTGGGAGTCCAGCGCCTTCGATTTGTCTACTCCGGACAGCGTGCTCATGACGCCGTTCCAGGTGGTGATGCTGCCGGTAGAGGCGATCGAACAAACGCCCACTGGCAGATCCTCCAGCACCTGTCGGTGGTAGCGGCGCATGGTGTCCAGTTGGGCCGCCAGTCCTCGCAGATGGCTACGCGAGGCCTCCAGGCGTTCTTCCATGAAGCGCATCCTTTCGGCAACGGGTAGTTTGTGATCACGGTCAATCGGCAGGCGGGTTTCAACCACGTCGCGAGCAAAGTGTGGGCCCAGCAGTCCCGACAGGTTGCGCTCGATGCGCTCGCGCAATCGTGCCAGCGCCTGGGTGTTGGTTTCTTCTTCTGCCATCTGCAGGTCGTGCCGGGCGCGCTGTACCTCGTGCTCTGCGGTTTGGGTGCCCAGAGCGGGGGCCAGGGCCGGGGCGAACTCACGCGACGAAGTGAGCCGCATCCGGCTGCGATACGGTGTGAGGATCTGCTGGGCGCACAGCGCGGCAGCCTCACGTTCGGCAGCATCCTGGCCCGTTAGAACCGACAGCAATACAAACAGCGTGCCGTTGATGGACAGTGAAACCAGCGTAGAGAAGGTCCACTTGTTCTGGCCTGCTATCTCCCACAGCGCAGCCTGGGCAGGTCCTTCACCTGGTCCAGCACCGGCCAGCAGCGGCAGGATGAGCACGATAAACCAGGTCAGTCCTCCCCCGACCAGCCCCGCGATAAAGCCATTGCGGTTGGCACCCGGCCAGAACAGGGTGCCGATAATGCCAGGCAGGAACTGTGCAACCGCAACGAAAGAAATCAGGCCCAGTTGTACCAGTTGGCTGCTGCGTTCGAAAGCGAGAAAGAAGCCGTAACCGGCAAAGACAAGTACCGCGATAATAGTCCGCCGTCCCCACAGTAGCCAACGGTAGAGGTTGACCGATGTATCGAGTGTGCCAGTGGCTGGAAGGATCAGATGGTTCACGGTCATGCCGGCCAGTGCCAGGGTACTGACGATAATCATGGCGCTGGCTGCAGAAACCCCGCCGAGAAAGACAAAGATAGTCAGTGCAGCAGATCCGGTATGCCGTGCAATTCCCAGCACGTGGTAATCCGGCACGGTACCCAGATTCTGCTTGATCGCTGCCCACAGCACGATTGGAATAGCGAGGTTCAGCACCAGCAGAAAAAGTGGAAAGCCCCAGGCTGCACGTGACAGAGTCCCCGGGGAGATGTTCTCGGTGAAGAGCATATGGAACTGCCGCGGCAGCAAAAACGCAGCAGCAAATGACAGGATCAGTACGCTGACCCAGGGGCCTTCCCGGGCCGGGGTGTACATCGCTTCAAGCGCTTCAGGGTGGCTATCCAGCCATTCACCAAGGCCGCCAATCCCGCCGAAGATACCGGTGATGGCAACAACTGCCACCAGGATCAGGGCGAGCAGTTTTACCAGCGACTCAAAGGCGATCGCAACCACCAGCCCCTGGTGCTTCTCCCGCGGAGAGATATGACGCGCGCCAAAGAGCACGCCGAACAGTACTATGAGTACGCAAAAACTCAAGGACAGATATTGCGGCGCGAATTGCTGTGTCAGCACGCTGGCGGACTCAGTCACCGCCCGGATTTGCAGCGAGATATATGGCAGTGTCCCGGCCAGCATGAAAAGGGTAACCAGCACGCCGGCGGTCTGGCTGCGAAAACGGAACGCAAACAGGTCAGCCAGTGATGTCAGCTGGTATTCACGCACCAGGCGCAGGATCGGGCTGAGCAGTACCGGGCTGAGAATAAAGGCCAGGGTCAATCCCAGATAAACGGTCAGGAACATGAAACCGTTAGAATCGGCGTAACCCGCGCTGCCGTAAAAACTCCAGGTGGTGGCGTAGACGCCCAGCGACAGCACATAAATGGCCGGGTGCCGAGGCAACCAGGCCGGCAGCCAGTGCTTTTCGGTAGCGTAGGCAACCAGGAACAGTAACGATAGGTACAACAAGCTGCTGAGAAATAGCCCCGGTGCCGACAGGATCATCAGTTGTCGATCCTGCGGTGCGCCCAGGGAATCAGCAGGATAATCACCAGCCAGATGAGAAAGGGCAGGTACCAGGGTAGCGTTGCCCGCAGCCACCATCCGGTAACGGGGAAGGCCAGGACCAGCAGCGACAGGCCAAAGAGCAAAAAGGTTCGCTCCATCGCTGTTTTACACTATTAGGCTCATGATTGTTACAAAATGTAACATAACGTTGCGACAAGACAAACCGATATGGTTTGTTGCGAATATTGCCTGGACCCTATTGTGGCAGGGAGGGATCGCGTGAGTGCAGCCGACCTGTTGCAAAAGGCGCGGGATTATCTGCGTCGCCGGCACAAAAAGATCGGGCCTATCACCGATCCTGACGCGCTTGCCGATTTCATCGACACGCGTGCCAGCCTGGTGGCCCAGACCTCACTGTACGGTTACATCAAGACCCGTGCCGGTACCCGCTTTCCGGAGCTGTTCGAGAACGAGCAGTTTCTGGTATCGATCAATATTGCCAAATGGCAGATCTGGGCTGCTTGCGTGTCAGACCTGGCTGTTTTCGCCGGCGGCCTGCTCTATCGCGAAGTTCCTGAAACGGGCCGCGTGCGCCGCGTGCTGCAGCTTGCAATTGACCCACTCCTGGCCCGGACCGGACAGCCGCCAGAGGCGGGTGAGCAATTCGATGCCGCGCTGACAAGAGTGAAAGTGCGACTCGCCGGAGCGGTGTTCAGCGAGGCGGGCGAGTCGGAAAATGCCTTCACGGTGAGCCCCGAAGCACTAGTTTACTGGTCGCCGATCGTCGACGAGTTGAAAGTGCTGGATGAAGCGATTGTCCGTAATTCCATACGTTTCCGCTGGCAGGAGCCGCGTCGGGAACTTCGCGAAGCGTTGCAATCGACGCAGTTAATGGATTCGTTGGGCAATTAACAAGACTCGAACCCGGCAGCACCAACGGTGCCGGTTCAAGTATCGCTGCCGTTTGCAGCGGTAGAATCAGCAACTAGCGGACAGCGGTGTCGTCAGTAATGACATGTCGCCCACCTACAAGGAGTTACGATATTGAATGACAAACCGATCAGCCGGTATCCGGTGCCAGCCTTGGAAGACCTGCCACAGGATCTGCGTGAGCGGGTGCTGGCGGTACAGGAAAAAGCGGGCTTTGTGCCCAATGTGTTTTTAGCGCTGGCCCACCGGCCTGACGAGTGCCGGGCCTTTTTTGATTATCATGATGCGCTGATGTTGCGCGAGAGCGGTTTGTCCAAGGCAGAACGTGAGATGATCGTAGTGTCAACGTCAGGCGCCAACGACTGTCAGTACTGTGTGGTGGCGCATGGTGCCATACTGCGGGTCTATGCCAGGGATCCACTGGTGGCTGACCAGGTGGCCATAAATTATCGCAAGGCTGACATCAGCCCACGACAGAGGGCCATGCTGGCGTTCGCCCACAAGGTGGCGTGCGATTCAGCCGCGCTGGCAGATGCCGATTACGACGCCTTACGCCCGCATGGCTTCGACGACGAGGATATCTGGGACATCGCCGCCATTGCCGCCTTTTTTGCCCTGTCCAACCGCATGGCCAACTTCACCGGCATGCGACCCAACGACGAGTTCTATACCCTGGGCCGTGAACAGCGGCAGCCGCGGCCATGAGTGCTCCGCCAACCGGTGTACCCTCGATCCGTACCGTCGCCATGCCGGCCGACGCCAATCCCA
>PBTT01000114.1 GCA_002729195.1 Acidiferrobacteraceae bacterium | reverse complement strand
TGCCGTTAACGGATGATTTACTGTATGAGCATCCAGAGCGAATAGTTGGCCCAATAGCCGCATTTAACTCGCTGCACCGCGTCGAGGGAAAAGGGGTGGGGCAGGGCGGCGCGCAGTTGCACGATCGGCAAACCGGACCAATTCCGAGGTCTACTGGAACTTCTGGTGCTGGAGAGAACACCAAGCGGGCATAAGCTGAATCCCGCATCATAAAAAAGCCGCGGCTTCACCGCGGCTTTTTTTATCTTTACCCTGCTCAGTTACGCATCGAGCCAGCCTCGCCTGAATCGCGACCCGGTCGCACCGGGCGGCTAGTGGCAGGGCGTAGCCGAGGTGTCGCTGAACGCTCGCTGGCGGACGGTTTTTCACCCTCCATATCCACCGAACCTTTAAACTGGCAGCCGTCCTCAAGAACCACACGAGGGGCCCGAATATCGCCTTTGAGCTTACCACTCGGGCTGATCACGACCTGCTCGCTACCCCGCAGTTCGCCCTTGACCTCGCCGTCAACCCGGATGATTCGTGCGTTGATATTGGCGGTGACCCGGCCGTTCTTGCTAACAACCAGGTTGTTGTCCTTAAAGTTGACGGTCCCTTCGATGGTGCCGTCCACCACCAGATCCTCCTCGCCAGCCACGTCACCGTGAATAACGATTGAAGAGCCTATAGTGGCCGCTTTTTTAGCACCACGCGCCCCACCGGAGGCCGGTGTTGGCTTGGGCGGGGCACTCGAAGCCCCGGCGTCAAAGGGCTGCTCGGTCTCTGTCGTTTCCGTAATTTCTTTCTGAGTCATTGTGCTGTTAGTCCTCGTAGTTGCCGATCAGACGGCAGAACGCCGCCGTGCGCCGGCTTTCTGCCCTTTCGCACCTCCACAATTTGGGGCTAGGCCGAGGAGGGGATTGTCGTTGACCCAGCGCAGTTGGTCAAACTTCTCCGGATTGGAACGCAAGATATTGAAATCTAATCCTGTTGATCTCGCTGAGTTTACATAATATATATTATGCGAATTAATATCGTTACTTAAAGCGCGAGCGCCATATTGCAGCCTAACGGTCGCGATGGGCTTAGCCCGCGTGCTGAGGCACGCTTTTAGAGGAAATCCGGGTAGCGCTGCTAAAGAGCGCGAAGAAGTTTTCGGTCGTCATGCGGCCAATTTCAACCAGCGACTGACCGCGCAATTCGGCCAGGCATGCGGCTGTGGCTCGGACGAAAGCTGGTTCATTGGTTTTGCCACGGTGCGGTACCGGCGCCAGATACGGCGCGTCAGTCTCGATTAGGATTCTGTCATCCGGCACCCTCCGAGCAACCTCACGCAGCGAATCGGCACTCTTGAAAGTGACGATCCCAGAAAAGGAGATGAAAAAGCCGAGATCAAGAGCCGCTTTGGCCACCTCCCATTCGTCGGCAAAGCAATGCATAACGCCGCCCACCGTCTGCGCGCTTGCAGCACGCATTACATCTAGTGTCGCTTGTGCTGCCTCTCGAGTGTGAATTATTAGAGGTTTACCGGCAAATGTTGCTGCCTCGATGTGAGTCTTAAAGCGTTGTTTTTGCCATTCAAGGTCTCCTTTGCTACGAAAAAAATCCAAACCGGTTTCGCCGATCGCAACCACTCGCGGGTCACTGGCAAGCGCCGCCAGCGCGCCCGCATCAGACTCTTGCTCCTCCTGGTACGGTGTATTGGGATGGATCCCAACCGATGCGAAGACGTTGGGGTAGTCATCGAGCAGCGCCATCATTTTATTGAAATCTTCGAGGTTGACCCCAATGCACAACAGGTGCTCAACGCCGGCGGCCTTGGCCCGGTCGATGACGGCTGGGAGTTGTTCAACCAAGCCGGGAAAGTCGAGATGACAGTGCGAATCTACCAACACGGGAAATCAGGAAGATAAAGGATTGAATATATACGGGGTTGACTAGAGCGTATGGGTGGCTCGTTTGCTCTCGCCTGCTTGCGTCAGCAACTCCATTATTCTTTCCTTGAGTTTTACCCCCTCAGAGCCCTTGAAATGGATGCCAACCCCGGGGGTACGGCTGGCCTGGGCTCCTGCGGGTGTGGTCCAGGCTACCGTGCTAGCAACCGCAAACTGTTCTTTCTCCAGGAGTTTGAGGACTAGGAAGACCTCGTCGCCGATGTTATAGGAGGAAGTTGTCGGTACGAACAATCCACCGTTCTTGAGAAATTGCATGTAGGATGCTTGCAGAGTGCGGATGTCCTTAATAGTTACCGATACCACCCGCGGCCGGGCTTTCCCCGAATTTTCACTCCCTGAGGACTGCAACTCTGATTGATTCATAGGTCGTAATCACCCTTACCGCGTGGCGCCTGGAGTTGGGATGAAATATCTTCCAGAAAGAGAGTTTCGTCAACCGCACCGTGTGGCCAGCGACGAAACTGGCCCGCCAGTCGAAAAAGAGCGACGCACTGGCGTCGGTTGATATTAGCCTTGGGTTGTGCGTTCCCCTGTAGGTCCTGCTTTAAAGTAGCCTGCTGACGCATAGCCGAGAGCATCGAATGCTGCAACCAGCGCATGGCTCTACGGGCACCTAGTTGTTCCAGGACTGCCGTCAGGGCACCAGCGGCGTCCCCTTCCGCGGCGCTTGTCAATGCTGTCTGGTAGAGCGTCCGATATCCCCCAGCTGGCAGCTCGGTAATCAGATCTGCAATCTCGAGTGGCCCCCAGCCTTGTTGCAACAGAGTCTTGGCGTCTTCCGAAACATTATCTGTAAGCCGTTCAAGCCAGGCCAACGCCACCGCAGTTTCTGGTGCCGCCACCTCCAGGCGGCTGCAGCGGCTGCGAACCGTAGCCGGTAATTGGAACGGATCAGCCGTAATCAGCAACAAGTGAGTAGCAGGTGTTGGCTCCTCGAGGAACTTCAGTAATGCGTTGGCAGCATTGATATTCATAGCGTCGGCCGGATAAATCAGCGCCACCTTGCGAAGCCCCTGTCCGGCAGTCGAGCTAAGCTTCCCAGTCAATGCCCGGATAGTATCTACGCCAATGATTTCGCTGACCCGCGCTTGTCTACCTTTAGTTGTTGTCGCAGGCGCCGAATAGCGGGCCCCATAAGCGGGTACTAGGCCCTCGCCCCTTTCAAGCTGCTGCTCGGTAGTAAGCAGATGTAGATCCGGATGTGTGCCGCTGTCTAGTAGTGTACAACTGCCGCAATTACCACAAGGCTCCCTGCCACTATCGCGGCGGCAAAGAAGTACCCGGGCAATCCCGAAGGCAAGCGCAAGCTTGCCGATACCGGGTTTTCCGTTCAACAGAACAGCGTGCGGTAACGCCTGACCGCGCTCGATCATTTGTCGCCACTGCGTCTCCAGCCAGGGAAGCGTGGAAACCTGGTACGGGATCATGGCTCGAGCACCTGCAGCACGAGTTTCTTGATCTGGGCCTGCACCACTTCAATTTGCGCACTGGCGTCAACCAGTCGAATCCTATGTGCCGCACTCGCCTGCCTGGCCAGGTAAGTTGCCCGGATTCGTTCTTTAAAAGCGACATCCTGACTTTCAAAGCGGTCCTCGCCCTTGCCTCTTGCTACGCTGCGCGCCATTCCCTCGGTGACCGGCAAGTCGAGTAACAGGGTAAGGTCCGGCTGCAGGCCATGGTGGACGATAGACTCCAGTTGCGTTACCCGTTCAGCGGGCACCCCCCTACCCCCACCCTGGTAAGCGAAAGTGGCATCGGTGAAACGGTCGCACAGAACCCACTTATCCCTTGCCAGCGCTGGCCGAATCACCTCTACGATATGCTGTGCCCGGGCTGCAAAAATAAGCAGCAATTCAGCAGCGGTAACAAGGGTCACCGGGTCGTGCAGAATCAGATCTCGAATTCTCTCGCCGATTTCAGTACCGCCAGGTTCCCGTGTTACTAGAACATTCACGCCTTTGGCCCGCAGCGTCGCACTCAGCAGTGCGACCTGAGTAGTCTTACCCGCGCCGTCGCCACCTTCAAATGTGATTAACTTCCCGCTCACGCCGGATTCCTTTTCGTCCTTATTTTAATTGATACGTGCGCACTGCTGCGTTGTGTTCCTGAAGGGTTGTAGAAAACTGATGGCTGCCATCGCCCCGAGCAACAAAATATATTGCCTTGGTATTGGCCGGATTCACAGCGGCAGCCAAGGCCGCCGCCCCAGGAAGCGCGATTGGCGTGGGCGGCAAGCCTTTCCTCTTGTAGGTATTGTACGGGGAGTCTTGGCGCAGGTGTCGGCGCTTGAGGTCACCGTCAAAGCCTGAACCGAGACCGTAAATGACGGTGGGGTCCGCCTGCAAGCGCATCCCCTGGTGTAAGCGATTACAGAGAACCCCACTGATAGTGGGCTTCTCTACGTCCAATAGCGCTTCTTTCTCGACAATCGACGCCATAATCAGTGCCGCGTACGGGTTGTCGTACGGCAGCCCGTACGCTCGTTCTGCCCAGGCCGCCTGTAACTCAGTAGACATTTTCAATGCCGAGCGGCGCAACAAGTCAAGGTCCGTATGTCCGTGAACGAAGAAATAGGTATCGGGGAAAAAAAGGCCCTCGGGGTGCGACTTTCCGATGCCTAGTTGATCGAGGATTTCGTTGTCGTTAAGGTCACGGGTTATCTGCTTTAGAGCTTTATTCTTGCCCAGAGCGTCGCGTAGATCGCGAAACGTCCATCCTTCAAGAATTGTGAATTTGCGTTGCACGCCTTCCCCACGGACAACTTTGCTAAGCATTTTGGCCGCCGTATCGCCGGTCTCAAAACTGTATTCTCCGGCCTTGAGTGAGCCGGCCGCCCCGCTTATCAGCGCCCACACTTGCAACGGCCATTCAGTTGCGACGATGCCTTGCTTTTTCAGTGCCCGCGTGAAGTCAGGCAGACTGGAACCTGAAGTGACAAGAAAATTGCTGCTTTCCGCTGGAACCGGCACATGAACGGCACGGTATAAATAGTAGATCGTACCTCCACCAGTGCAGATCAACGCCGCTAGTATGAGTATGACGGCGGTCTGAATACGATACTGTCCCAATGACCGGTGGGATTTACGGGTTTGTGCTTCCACCAGGTGCGCCGTCAGCCTTCTCCAGGCATCAACCTATGTAACGACTGAATACCAGGCTGCCGTTGGTACCGCCGAAACCGAAGGAGTTTGAGATCGCCGCTGTCAGCGAGGCTTGTCGGGCCGTGCCCGGGACGTAGTCCAGATCGCAGTCGGGGTCAGGATTGTCGAGGTTGATCGTTGGTGGGATCACCTGCTCGTACAGGGTCATTACGGTGGCCACCGCTTCTACACCGCCTGCTGCACCAAGCAGGTGCCCGATCATAGATTTATTCGAACTGACCGCAAGTTTTCCCGCATGGGTACCAAAAGTTCTTTTCAGTGCAACCGTTTCAGCCGCATCGCCAAGCGGTGTTGAGGTGCCGTGGGCGTTAACGTAGTCAATGTCTTCATGATCAATCATGGCGTCGCGCAGCGCATTCTCCATGCAGCGCGAGGCTCCTTTGCCGCCTGCTGCCGGCTGAGTTATGTGGTGGGCATCGGCGCTCATTCCGAAGCCTTTAAGTTCAGCGTATATGCACGCGCCCCGATCATGGGCATGGGTGAGTTCTTCCAGCATCAGTACACCTGCCCCCTCCCCCATAACAAAACCATCCCGGTCCACGTCCCAAGGACGGCTAGCAGCCGCTGGTGCGTTATTCCGGCGACTCAACGCCCGCGCTGCAGCAAAACCTGCAAGAGATGTGGGGGTAAGCGCCGCTTCGGTTCCGCCGGCGACCATGACATCGGCATCGCCAGTGCGGATCATTCGCGCAGCTTGCCCGATCGAATGAGTGCCCGTTGTGCAGGCTGTAACAATTGCGAGGTTCGGGCCGCGCAAACCCAACATGATAGACAGGTTTCCAGAAACCATATTGATAATGCTGGCTGGTATATAGAACGGTGATACGCGTCGATGCCCCTTTTCGTGATAAACCGCGGTTGTCTGCTCTATCGTTGCGAGGCCGCCGATTCCTGCTCCAATGAGCACTCCGACCCGGTCGGCGTTGGCTTCATTGACTTCAAGTCCCGAGTCCTCGAACGCCTCCAATCCGGCCACCAGTCCCAACTGGACAAAACGGTCCATCTTGCGTGCTTCTTTAGCAGCCAGGCGACTGGTAGGATCGAATCCGGTGGCCTCGCCGGCTATGGACGAGGGCAAAGCACTGGCGTCGAAATGGCTTATTGTGGAAATGCCGCTGCGACCTGCTGTCAGGCCCGACCAGGTTTCGCCGAGATTGAGGCCCAACGGTGAAATACACCCCAGGCCGGTGACCACTACCCTTCGCGCTATCATTGTCTTAGTCCAAGAAGAAGAAAGCCGCCGGACGCTATTGCGCTCGGCGGCTTCTGATTCCTAATTAAATGGCAAGTCAGCTGCTGGTATTTGCCTGGATGAACTCCACGGCCTGCTTGACCGTAGTGATCTTCTCCGCTTCATCGTCCGGAATTTCCGCATCGAATTCTTCCTCGAGCGCCATTACGAGCTCGACGGTGTCGAGCGAATCGGCCCCAAGATCATCCACAAATGAGGCATCCGGTGTCACTTGGTCTTCGTTTACGCCAAGTTGCTCCACCACTATCTTCTTGACACGTTCTTCGACACTGCTCATGGGATACTAAACCTCCTGGGTCAATTAAATTCTGTGCAAGGAATCCGACGCGGCGCGGACACCCGATTCGAGTCGCCATAACTTTTGGGGAAGAGCGCGAATTAAACCGTATTCAAGACCTTAAGTCCAATAATCCAGTGTAACTGGTGCCGGTTCAGTTCGGCCCGAGCGGGGTAACATTCATCAATGTAGATATAGTAATTTAACGCGATATTTCAGTAGTTTATTATATATTCTTCACGAAGATAAGTACATGCCGCCGTTGACGTGTAATACCTGCCCCGTGATATAGGCGGCATCCTTCGAGGCAAGAAAAGAGACAGCAGCGGCAATGTCCTCTGGCTGGCCCAGGCGGGCCAATGGGATACTAGCCAACAACTGAGTCCGTTGCTCATCGGGCAATGTCGCGGTCATGTCGGTCTGGATAAAGCCGGGGGCCACTGCATTGACAGTAATATTCCGCGAGGCCACTTCCCTGGCCAGTGACTGGGTGAACCCAACGACGCCGGCTTTGGCCGCAGCATAATTCGATTGGCCCGAGTTACCGATCGCCCCGACCACTGAAGTAATGTTAATTATCCGCCCGTATCGTGCCTTAGCCATATTGCGCAAACAGGCCTTACTTAACCGGTAGACTGATTTTAGATCTGTCTCAATGACTTCATCCCACTCATTCTCCTTCATTCTTAGAAGCAGGTTGTCCCGAGTAATACCAGCATTATTGATCAGCACCGAGATGTGACCAATATCTTTGGTAATCGAGTCGACAACGTCGGTAATTGAGTCCACATCAGCGACATCAAGCACTGCACCACGGCCGCCAACACCCGCAGCCTCCAGGGCATGACCAATTTTCCTACTACCATCTGCGGTTGTCGCTGTGCCAACAACCGTGTATCCATCCCGGCCAAGAGCCAGCGCAATTGCTCGGCCGATACCCCGACTGGCACCGGTTACCAAACAGACTTTTTTAGTTACTTCGTCACTCACGCGCCACACCTCCGGTCAGAATTTAAAAAGCAAACTGCCCCAGGTAAACCCTCCGCCGAAACCCTCTATGATTATCGTCTGCCCGTCCTTTATCCGTCCATCGCGCACCGCCTCGTCAAATGCCAGCGGGATGGATGCGGCAGATGTGTTGCCGTGTCGGCCGATAGTGACAACCACGTTGTCCATGCTGAGGTCCAGGCGCCTTGCGATTGCGTTGATTATTCGGATGTTGGCCTGGTGTGGTACCAGCCAGTCAATATCGAGGCAAGATAATCCATTGGCTTTCACCGCCTCCATCACCGCATCACCGAGCGCACTCACCGCCCACTTGAAGACTTCCCGGCCTTGCATTTCGGTGTAGGCTTGACCGTTCAGCAATTCCCGATAGGCGGTTGAGACGCCAACGGGAACACAGAGTAGGTCCTTGTAGGCGCCATCGGCATGAAGATGGCTCGATAAGATACCTGGTTCGCTGCTTGACTCGAGCACCATAGCACCAGCGCCGTCACCGAACAGCACACAAGTAGAACGGTCTGACCAGTCCAGAATCCTCGAAAAAGTCTCTGCCCCAACAACTAACGCACAGCGGCTAGCCCCAGTCTGAATATACCGCTGCGCTACATCCATGGCGTAGATAAAGCCAGCACACACAGCCTGGACGTCGAATGCCGGACAACCATGTATTCCCAGACGCTCTTGCAACAGACAGGCGGTGCTGGGAAAGACCTGATCTGGCGTTGTGGTTGCGACCACAATAAGGTCCACCTCGTCGGGTGTTCGCTGGGCGGCGTCGAGGGCGATCCGTGCGGCCTGTTCGGCCAGGTCACAGGTGAATTCATTGTCCGCCGCAATATGTCGCTGCCGGATTCCAGTACGGGTATAAATCCACTCATCGGTAGTGTCGAGCAGGCTCTCCAAGTCCTTATTTTTTAGAACTTTCTTGGGCAGGTATCCGCCGGTACCGGTAATGCGCGCGTAACTCACTGGTTTACACCTTACCTGTCTCGGAGCCCGAAAAATCTGCACGAAGGCGTTGTAGCAGTTTGTTTTCCACCGCTTCGCGAGCAACTTCTATCGCATGGGAAAATGCAAAGCTATCGGCTCCACCATGACTCTTGACTACTGTGCCGTTTAACCCCAGTAAGACCGCGCCGTTGTAGCGCCGATGATCGACTCGCGCTCGAAACGATCGCAATACCGGAATTGACAGAAACGCAGCCAAGCGCGTCCACAAATTTCGTGTGTACTCCTCACGCATAACCTTCACGAGCATTTGCGCCAAGCCCTCACTGGTTTTCAGGGCAACGTTTCCAGCGAATCCGTCGCAGACGATAATATCTACTTCACCTTGAAAAATATCGTCGCCTTCCACATATCCGACGTAGTTGATCTCGCTGGCTTTAAAAAGATCAGCGGCTCGCTTGATTATCTCGCTGCCCTTGATATCTTCACTGCCTACGTTGAGTAAGCCGATGGTGGGCTGTTGGACGTGCTCCAACGAACGAACCATGCTTACGGCCATCAGCCCGAATTGCAACAGAATCTCAGGGGAACTATCAACGTTAGCGCCAAGGTCCAGCATATGTACGTGGCTGTCGGCCCGTGGCAACGCGCTGATGATTGCGGGTCGATCGACACCTGGTAACATCCTCAGTACAAAACGGGCTGTCGCCATCAAGGCCCCGGTATTGCCGGCGCTAACACAAGCGTCAGCACGGCCCTCGGCAACCAAGTTGATGGCGACGCGCATCGAGGAGTTTTTCTTGGAGCGCAGCGCTGTTGCCGGCGACTCATGCATATCGACCACCTCGGCAGCTTGCACAATCTCAACGTTCGGGTTGCCACTGAGGTCACCTAGCAGTGATACGATGTCTGTCTGGCGGCCAACCAACAGGCAATGCAGGTTGGAATAGTTTTGAAGCGCCCGGCGGATGCCAGGCGCGGTGACGGCAAGCCCTTTGTCGCCGCCCATCATATCGACCGCCAGGGTAACGGTCACGGTACTTGGACCTTTGGCGTCACGGGATGGTTTGACCCGGGCGCGCCGCCGCAGCCCCGGTCTATTCCAACTCTTCCTTCTCGTTGATGACTTTGCGGCCCCGGTAGTAACCGTCTGCCGTCACTTGGTGACGCCGGTGTAGCTCCCCTGACACGGGATCTGTCGAGAGCGTCGGTTTGCCCAAACTATCATGGGAGCGCCGCATTCCGCGCTTTGAGGGAGTCGTCCGGTTCTTTTGTACGGCCATATCCTGTCTCTTGCCCTAGAATATACGCCGGCTCGTTACCGGCGCCCGCGAATACGGGGTACAGCATTGCGTTGTAGCCGGGCTGCGGCCACGCGACCAGCGAATTTTATTGCGCGGAGGTTTACGTGTCAAAAATTACTCCTTTACCGGAACTGGTGCTGGCCTCATCATCGCCGTTTCGCTGTGCTCTGCTGCGGCAGTTGGGCCTACCTTTCCGGGTCGTTAAGCCAGGGGTCGATGAGGCCCATCAATCAGGAGAAGACGCACAATCGCTGGTTCAGCGGCTGTCGGTGGCAAAAGCGCAAGCCGGCGCCCAGCATGCGCCCGGTGCGTTGTCGATCGGATCGGACCAAGTTGCCGTGCACGGCGACCGTATCGTTGGCAAACCGGCTGATCGTGCCGCTGCGATTGCGCAATTGTTGGATGCCTCCGAGCGAGAGGTCTTACTGCAAACCGGTGTTGCGCTCTTTAACAGTGCTACCGGCAACCTGCAAAGCGACTGCGTTTCCTTCCGAGTTCGCTTTAAACCGCTGACCCAGGACCTAATTGAACGTTACCTCGACGCTGAGCAGCCCTACGACTGCTGCGGCAGTCTGCGGGCTGATGGTCTCGGTATTGCGCTGCTGGAATCACTGTCCGGGGATGACCCCAGTGCGTTGCTGGGACTGCCGCTGATCCGGCTGGTGGCAATGCTGGAACTCGAGGGTGTGGCCGTGATTCCCAATCGGTAATCGGTGTCCAATCATCTTGCCACCCAGAGTACTTACCTGCTTCAGTTTATTGTATTTTCTTCAGTAATGCGGCAAGTTCCTGTGGCAATGGCGCTTCGAACTGAAGGCGCCTTCCTGCCACTGGGTGGATCAGCGCCAGGCGCGATGCATGAAGGAATTGACGCCGCAAGCCGAGCCCGCGCAATACACGATTATTCTCTTTGTTGCCGTAAATCCGATCGCCAGCCACCGGATAGCCAGATCCCGCGGCATGCACCCGAATCTGGTGCAGCCGGCCAGTTAACAACTGTACAGACACCAGTGTATGCGCGGGATACCGTGCAATCGGTGCGAACAGGCTGAGCGCAGTCCGGCCCTGTGGATTGATGGTCGAGCGTTTCTGGCGACTCCGGTCCCGAATCGTCTCCAATGGCTGGCATAACGATCGTTTACCCCCTCGCCACCGACCTACCAGCAACGCGATATAAATCTTCTCGATTGTAGGCTTCGGCCCCGGCTCTCGCATCTGCCGATGTAAAGTCTTCAGCACATTTGCCTGCTTTGCTAGCAATAAGCAGCCGGAGGTCTCCTTGTCCAGCCGATGAACCAGCTCCAGGTAGGTGTCCCTTTCGCTACGCAGTGCTTCAATGATGCCCGAAACGGTGCCAGAACCGCCATGTACGGATAAGCCACCAGGCTTATTAAGTACAAGCAGGTAATCGTCTTCGAACAAGATGCTCTCACTCAGCCGCAATAGTATTTTGGCATGATTCAGCGCACGGGGCTGGGGTAGTCGCAAAGGTGGAATTCGGACATTGTCACCAGCCTTAACCCTGGTCGCCGGGCGGCTCCGGCCACGGTTCAACCGCACCTGGCCATCGCGAATAATGCGATAGATGTGGCTTTTGGGAACACCTTTTAGGTGTTTAAGCAAATAATTGTCGAGGCGCTGGCCAGTTTCTGACTCGCGCACAGTTTCCGTGCGAGCTCCACGCTTGCTCGATTCACTTGAATTAGCGCTTTGTGTCATTATCTCTTTGAAAAACCGAAGTGGACTTGTTACACTTCAGCCTGGCGCCTGTGAAAACAGAAACCAGTAAGTGTCAGCCGGAGCAGGATCGGGTGCGATACGCACTTTGACCGTTAGCGCCGGGCCCACGAAAATGGCCGGGATAATAAAGATATTGCACGGCCAGGGTCCGTAATCATACCCGGCTTAAGGTGCCATGACGAAGCAGCGCGGTGAGACAGAGTTCGACCTGTCCCGTGCGGGCTGAAGAAAGGATATCTGCGCCTGTCGTTTGCAGTGCGCAATTAGAACCGATTAAAGGGCGGCGCCGGACAGACGCACCGCACAAAAAAGGATTATCAGGCTGTGATAGGCAGCGGTTGCAATTCACGGATGATGGCTAGATACGATAGGCGCGCAGCGCTGTCTTGCTGCCGTCGGCTTATTGTCCGTGGTTTGTCTGCAACTCACTGAACTCCTCCGGTACCCTTCATTCTTCTGCCCCGCTTTGCTGGCCATCTGTGGCCTGGCACTTACACGTGTTTGTAATGGCGTCACAGGCTAATCGTTAAACGTTCCTGGCGATCGGCGCGGCGAAAGCCCTACAGGGCCCCCGCATCGTCGGGGCAGTGAGTGAGAAAATGAAAAGAATGCTATTTAACGCGACGCACCCGGAGGAACTGCGGGTTGCGATCGTCGATGGACAAAAACTGCTGGACCTGGATATCGAATCTGCGGTTCGAACGCAGCGCAAAGGCAATATATATAAGGGCGTCGTGACCCGGATTGAGCCTAGCCTAGAAGCTGCGTTCGTTGATTATGGCGCTGAGCGCCAGGGATTTCTTCCGCTCAAGGAGATATCCCGAGCGTTTTTCCGTAATTTTTCCCCGGCCACCCCAATGGCACAGGTCCGTATCAAAGATGTCATCGAAGAAGGCCAGGAATTACTGGTGCAGGTGGAAAAAGAAGAACGAGGCAGCAAGGGTGCCGCACTTACGACCTTCATCAGCCTGGCTGGCCGGTATTTGGTGTTGATGCCGCACAACCCCAAGGGCGGCGGTATATCCCGCCGGATTGCCGGCGATGAGCGAAGCGAGCTGCGTGATGCATTAGCAGACCTTGCTGTTCCCACAGAGCACTCACTGATCGTCCGCACGGCTGGGATTGGCAAATCCAGCGAGGAATTGCAGTGGGATTTGGACTTCCTCATGCAACTGTGGAAAGCTATTGAGTCAGCGTCAACAGAGGCTCAGTCACCTTTTCTGGTCTATCAGGAGAGTAATCTGATTGTCAGAACCCTGCGCGATTACCTAAAAAGCGATATCCAGGAAATCCTTATTGATGAAGTTGACATCTTCGAACGCGCCAGCCGCTTTATGAACCAGGTAATGCCACATAACTTGGTCAAGCTCAAACACTACCAGGACTCTGTGCCGTTGTTTTCCCGTTTTCAGGTTGAACACCAGATCGAAAATGCCTTCTCGAGGACCGTGAAATTGACCTCCGGCGGCGCACTGGTAATAGACCATACCGAGGCACTAATCAGTGTAGACGTCAACTCGGCAAAAGCCACCAAGGGCTCAGACATAGAAGAGACCGCGTTACAAACCAACCTTGAAGCTGCGGACGAATTGGCCCGACAAATGCGAATCCGCGATCTCGGCGGCCTGATCGTCATCGACTTGATCGATATGACTTCAAGCCGCAACAAGAATACTGTGGAGAACAGGCTGGTCGAAGCAGTCAAGAATGATCGTGCGCGAATTCAGTTGGGCTCTATATCCCGCTTCGGCCTGTTGGAACTATCCCGCCAGCGTTTGCGTTCGTCGATTAGCGAGTCGAATTATAGCGCTTGCAAATTATGTGACGGCACTGGCAGTGTGCGTAACGTTTCCTCCTCGGCTTTAAGCTTCCTAAGGATTCTCGAAGAAGAGGCTATCAAAGAAAATACTGAAGCGGTCTTTGCAGAACTACCAGTTGATATCGCTACCTATCTGTTAAACGAGAAACGCCACGAGGTTAACCTACTCGAGGCCAGGCTGGGATCCCGAGTCGTGCTAATCCCAACTCCTCAACTACAGGGATCACAATCCAACATTCAACGATTGCGCAGTGAGGATATCGACGCATCCGGTGACCTACCTAGCCACACAATTCGTATTACGCCAGCGGAAAGTAGCGAAGTGCAATACACTGTGGCTTCGCGGACACGCCGAGCGGCGGTCAATATCGACCAAATTGATCCCTCGCCGCCCCCCCCTCCGCCGCCACAAACTCTGGCCCAGGATGTCGATAAACCTGGGTTGCTGGCCCGCCTGTGGCGCAGTATCGCCGGTTTCCCAACGAGCGTGGAGCCTGCCGCCAGAAAGAACCCAAAACAATCAACCAGTGCCCACCCAAACCGATCGCGCCGCAGTAGCGGCCGTCGTTCGGGTAGCCGACCGACCGTAAATCGCGACCAAGAACGAGCTCGCCCGGCGCAAGGTGGCGAAACAAGCGGTCAGGAAAAAACAGACCAGGGCCCAACTCGGCGGCGTAGCCGCAGTCGCGGTCGTGGCCGCCAGGTGCGTGGTGGTAGCGACCGCAGCCCCCGTCGCCCGCCGTCGTCTCGCCGGTCTGAGCGCTCGACTACCCATGAGTCGACGCCTCAGACTACGGGCAAGACCGGCACTGAGGGCTGAGAGCCCACGATACCGGTACGCGTGGATCGTGGGGTCGGCCGTCTCATTTACGGCCGAGCAGCAAGAGTGATTCGATGTGTGCGGTCTGGGGAAACATGTCCACTATCTGCACGGAATCGACCTGGTAGCCGTGTTCAACCAGTATCGCCGCATCTCGAGCCAGAGTTGCCGGATTGCAGGACACGTAGGCTATTTTTAAAGGGATCAGTTCTGGCACCAGCGACTTGACCACTTCCAGCGCACCACTGCGCGGCGGGTCCAGCAACAGGTGACTAAATGATCCCGGGCGCCAGCCGGCTAGTTCCGCACCGTAAAGGTCCCTGCACTCAAACTCGGCATTTTCGATGCGATTAAGCGCAGCATTCGCGCGGGCCTGCGCAATCATCCGTGGTTCGATCTCGACTCCCAACACTGAGTCGACTCGAGCTGCCAACGGCAGCGAGAAATTCCCGATACCGCAAAACAGGTCCAACACCTTATTCCCGGGGCTAAGTTCTAGGCCATCTAGAGTGGCAGCGATCAACGACTGATTCACGAATGAATTGACTTGAACGAAATCGGTTGGTCGAAACTCAAGACGCAATTCGCCCGCTCCGAGGCCGTAATGCAAAACAGGCGGATCGGGCGAGTGTAGGCAATTGATCGAATCCGGTCCTGCGAATTGGCAGTACACGGCTACGTCCTTGACCCGCCCATAGT
>PBTT01000121.1 GCA_002729195.1 Acidiferrobacteraceae bacterium | reverse complement strand
GCTGCACCGCATGCCGATCCGCCGGTTGGAGGGTGAGGTGATCCGCGATCAACTACTGGCGATCTCGGGACGCATCGACAAGCAACAGTTTGGCAAGGGGCCGATGGTGCACATCACGCCGTTCATGCGGACCAACCGCAGCCCTGGTGGCAGCGGCCCGATGGATGGTGCCGGCCGACGCAGCATTTATGTCGAGGTGCGTCGCAATCATCTTGAGCCGATGCTAACGGCATTCGACAAGCCAACGCCGTTTACCACGATAGGCAGGCGCGTGGTATCGAACTCTCCGGCCCAGCCGCTCATCATGCTCAACAACGAGTTCGTACATCAACAGGCTGCCCTGTGGGCTGATAGGCTGCTCAAGTCCGGCATCGCCAGTGCCGGCGTCGGCAAACTAGTGAGCCTCGCATATCAGCAGGCGTTCGGGCGTGAGCCGGAGCCGTGGGAGTACGGCGTGGCTGTGGAGTTCATCGAGCAGCAGAGCAGCGCAAATGGCGGCGATTCTCTCAGGCAACCGCTCACTGACCTTTGTCATACCCTCTTTAACGTGAAGGAGTTTGTTTTTGTCAACTGACATGGAGTTTCTAGCCTCAGATTCTCATTTTTCGGCTGGAGCGGGCTACGGCGTCGATTGTTCACTGTGCACTCTAGTCCATGAAGCGGTTTAACAACGGTTGTCAGAACCATCTGCAGCGACCGCTCAGCCGGCGGGAAATGTTGGGGCGATGCGCCAGTGGCTTTGGTGCCGTGGCGTTAAGCAGCCTCTTGGCCGACCCAGCCTACGGCAAGTCGAAGTCGCCGTTTGCGCCGCGCAAGCCGCACCACGTGTCAAGGGCTAGGAGCGCCATTTTCCTCTACATGGATGGCGGGGTGTCGCAGGTCGACTCGTTTGATCCGAAGCCGCTGCTCGATCGCGAACATGGCAAGCCGTTCGCCGCAAAGATTAGCCCGACGCAGTTCGACAATATCGGCACGACGTTCAAGTCACCGTGGGCGTTTAAGCGATACGGCCAGTGCGGCCTTACTGTCAGCGATATTTTCCCCCATGTAGGTGCGATGGCGGACGAGTTGTGCGTTGTGCGTTCGATGACCTCGAAATTCTCCGAGCACAACAGCGCGAACTTTTTCCTGCACACAGGCAACGGTGTGCAGGGGCGTCCGAGCATGGGAGCATGGATGAGCTACGGACTGGGCACACAGGCAACAGATCTACCCGGTTTCGTGGTGCTCAACGGTGGTCTCGTGCCTTCTGGAGGCTGGGATAATTTTGGGAACGGCTTCCTGCCTGCAAGCCACCAGGCGACAGTGTTCAAGACCGGCAAGGAACCGCTGGCCGACATCCGCCCGCGCGAAAGCCGGCCCGGCGCGCAGCAGGCCAAGCTGGATCTGCTAGCCAAGCTTGATCAGGGTGTGCTCGACCGGTTGGGCCATGTCGATGAACTCGAGTCAGCGATCGCCAACTACGAAATGGCGTACCGCATGCAGGCTGCCGTACCGGAGTTGATCGACATCAAGGGCGAGACTGGGGCGACTCGCAGGCTTTACGGACTCGAGGCCAAGTACGAGCACACGCGCACGTTCGGCCTGCAGTGCCTGATGGCCCGTCGGTTGGTGGAGAAGGGGGTGCGATTCATCGAGTTGACCTGCCCTCGCATCAGCGGCAACGACCGGTGGGATGCACACGGGGGCCTTGCCAAAAACCACGGCGACAATGCCCGGGCCATCGACCAACCGATCGCCGGGTTGCTACGCGACCTCAGGGCTCGCGGCTTGCTGGATGAGACTCTCGTGGTCTGGTCGGGCGAGTTTGGCCGGACGCCCTTCGCGCAGGGCAGCGACGGTCGCGATCACAATCCGTATGGTTTCACGATCTGGATGGCCGGGGGCGGTGTCAAGCCCGGTGTCACTTATGGTGCGACCGACGAGTTTGGCTACCACGCGGTGGAGAACAAATTGGAGATCCACGATATGCACGCGACCATGCTGCATTTGCTTGGAATGGATCACGAAAAAATAACATACTTTTTCGACGGCCTCGATATGCGTTTGACTGGTGTCAGTGGTGTCGTTGTGCGCGATATCGTTGGCTGATCCATGCCAGGAGTTTCCACCGTCATTGTTGCAGCTGGTCGGGGCACACGGATGGGACATGGCGACAAGCTGTTCCTCGAGGTCGCCGGCCTACCGCTGGTTGGTCATACTTGGCGGTGTTTTGATCAACTGCCTGAAGCCGATGAAGTCATCGTTGTCATTCGCGACGAAGCAAAACCGCTGTTCGAGAACTTGGCCAAGCGCATCAATGCGCGGAAACCGTGGTGGCTTGTCGCCGGTGGCGCAGAGCGGCAGGAATCCGTCTGGAACGGCATCAGCGCCACCACTGCCGAATCCGAGATAGTGGCGATACAGGATGGCGCGCGGCCTTGCACGTCGTTGGCCGCGATTCAGTCCGTCTTGGTTGCAGCACGCGAAATGGGCGCAGCCGTCTTGGCCAAGCGGGTGAGCGACACGCTCAAGCGCGGGGATGGCCTAGCGCAGGTTGTTGAAACAGTGGACCGCGAAAACTTGTGGGCTGTTCAGACGCCGCAGGCGTTTCGGCGGGAAGTGATCCTCGCCGCCTTGGCCAAGGTGCGCGATGAGGGTCTGTCGATTACTGACGACACCGCCGCCTGCGAGGCGATTGGCCAAGCGGTGAAACTGGTCGAGTGCGATCAGCCCAACCCCAAGGCCACCACGGCGGCGGATTTGCCGTTTATCGAGTCTTTGCTGAAAGCCGCTTCTGAGGCATGGGAGTGATCAACTCCCTGCGCCGAGTAGCTTGATCAGAGCGGCGTCTTTCTCCGGACCTGACTGGAAGTCGAGTGCACGGATGTAGCGCGGCTTCTCATCCTCTGTTGTCTTTTTATCGAGGAGAATCTTGACCAACAGGTCGGGGGTCTTTTTGGATCGCGAACGCCAGACGATGTCACGTCCGGCCTTGGTGTCCCAGTTACTTCCGACCGCTTCGAGCCAGGCGCCAAAGAACTTGTTCTGCTGACGATCCAGTGCGAGGCCAAGCGCCTCGAGATACCAGCGATCCGCGCCATCGTGCTGTTGGGCGAGTTTGGCCCAGAGCGTCGGGGCATCCGGGGAGTCGTTGTGGCGAAGGGCGATTGCGCATTCGCGGCGGACAGCAGAGTCTTTGTCGGTGACCAGTTGCTTCACCAACGGAATCACGTCTAAACCGCGCTCGCGGGCGATGCGTAGGCCTGTGATCCGAATGTCGGGATTGGCATCCTTGAGCGCTGCGCTGATGTATTTTTTCTCCAAACCCTTGATGCGGGCGAGCAGGTGCAGTGCGCGGGCGCGCAGGCGTTGGTTATTGCCCCTCCAAAGTTTGTCCAATGTGCCTTCGGCCTTTGCGCCGACTTTGTTCAATTGCTGCCAGGCAATGTAGCGTGAAGCCATGTTTGGCGAGGACAACATGCTGAATGCGGTACGCTTTTGCGGCAGAGCGTAACGGCTATCGCCGCCCTTGGGCGTGAGACGGTAGATGCGGCCGGTCATTTGGCCCGGTTTGTGGTCGGTCATGTGGTGACCGCCGACGTGGCCATCGTGCCAGTCCGAGACGAACACCGATCCGTCCGGAGCTGTGCAGACATCCGACGGGCGGTACCACGGATCCTCGCTTTGCAGCATGTTGACGATCTTGGCCTTGTAGCCGGCGCCACTTCTTTGAACCGGATACGCACGGACCACACGAGGACCGGCATCGCAATGCATCATTTGACCGCGGAAAACTTCCGGCAGCAGGTCGCCCTCATAAAGGGTGATGCCGGTCGGTGAACCCTGGCCGGTCTGCAGCAGGTTGGGCATCACGCCGGGATCGTTTTGATGCCAGTGTCGCGAGGGAATGTCCTTCTCCCAATGGGTGCGCTTGGTGCCCCAGCCGCGTCCGGTCAACTCGTCAGTGTAGCCGTAGTTACCAAACTCCATCACGTAATTGATGCGCACGCCGCGGTTACCGTCATCATCGTTGTCCGACTGCCAAAGTGTGCCGAATGAGTCGACTGTTACCTCGAAGTTATTGCGGAAATTGAAACCAAGCGTCTCCACCTCGGAGCCGTCGAGGTTGCAGCGGAACACCAACCCATGACGGTATGGCTTGCCGCGGCCGTTCACCTCGTTGCCGGCCTTGTCGACGATGAATTTTTTACCGTCCGGCGTTTTCAACTGCCCGCCACTATTGCCGACGTTGAAATACAACTTGCCGTCTGGCCCGAACACAAACGCGTGAGCGCCATGGTCGTGATCGACACCGCCGATACCGTTGAACAGCACCTTCGGTGGGCCGTCGGCCTTATCGTCCCCGTTCTCGTCTGTGAACAGTAACACCTTGGGTGAGCAGGAAACGATCACCTTGGTGCCCAACACAGCGATGCCCAGCGCGGCGTTCACATCATTGCCCTGATAAAACGTCTTGGCTGTGTCTGCCTTGCCGTCACCATCGTTATCCTCAAGGATGCGAATGCGGTCGCCCTCCGGCTGGATCTTGCCCCATGGTTTAAACAACCGGTAGTTGACGCCTTCAGTAACCCACACGCGGCCCTCGGCATCGATGTCCATGTTGGCTGGATTTACCAGCAACGGTTCGGAGGCGAACAGCGTGGCCTGCAGCCCGGAGTGGGGAATCAGCATTTTGGCCTGCTCGGCAGCGGCGGCCGGGCCGTGGCGTTGCGCGGAAAGATTCGTCGTCAGCGACAAGGCTGCGAGAGCGGTCAGGGTCGGTTTGATCCAGTACGATTTCATGTTCAACAAGTCTCGTGAAACGATTTGAAGCGCGATGAAGCCACAAATCCGCCCGGCGTACAACCCATCGCTCTCGCTCGACTCCGCTTGGTCAAGCGCGGTACGCTGCCACGCCGATGCCGCCCGCCGCGCTAACTGCCGACGCCCCATTTTCGCATTTGAAGGATCTCGACTACTCGGTCGTGCAGCAATGCATGCACTGCGGCATGTGCCTGCCTACCTGCCCGACCTACAACGAGACCAAGCTGGAGCGAAACAGCCCGCGCGGCCGTATCGCGCTCATGCGTTCCATCGCCGATGGTGAACTCGAAGCCACAAGGGCTTTCGCCGACGAAATGTACTACTGCCTTGGCTGTCTCGCCTGCATGACGGCCTGCCCGGCCGGCGTGAACTACGCTGAGCTGTTCGAGCATGCCCGTGCCGAGGTCGAGGAAAAGAAGGTCATCGTCTCCTCCTGGCGCAGGCTGGTTCGGCGCGTCACGCTCAAGTGGCTGTTCACCAAGCACACTCGCCTCAAGCTGCTGGGCCGGTTGATCCGCCTGTACACTTCGCTTGGTCTCAAGTCGATCGTTCGCGGCAGCCGCGTGCTCAAGCTTTTGCCCCGGCGCCTGGGCGAACTAGAGGCGATGACGCCGGAGATTCAGCCCAGGTTTTCCGACGAACTCATCCGGCTCGAGACGCCGGCAAGGAGCGAGAAGCGTTATCGTGTCGCCATGCTCACCGGTTGTGCGCAGGACCTGATTTTTAGCGATGTGAACCGCGACACCGTTGAGGTGCTGACCGAGAACGGCTGCGATGTTTACACGCCGCGCAACCAGGGCTGCTGCGGTTCGCTGCACGCGCACAACGGCGAATGGACCATGGCCCAGCAGCAGGCGCGTGGGATGATCGACCTGTTTCCACCGAGTGAGTTTGATGCCATCATCAGCAACGCCGCCGGCTGTGGTTCGCACCTCAAGCATTACCACGGTCTGCTGAAGGAGGACGGAAAATACGCCGACTTGGCCAGGGAGTGGGACGCTAAGCTGAAAGATATCCACGAGTGGTTGGTAGAGATTGGCGTGCGTGAGCCAAGTGGAACCGCACTTGGCCAAGCGCAAAAGGTCACCTACCACGAAGCCTGCCACCTTTGCCATGGCCAAAAGATCACTGCGCAACCGAGGCAGATCCTCAAGGCGATCCCGGGACTGGAACTGACCGAATTGCCGGAGAGTACGTGGTGTTGTGGTAGCGCCGGCATTTACAATATCACTCAACCGGAGATGGCAAACAAGTTAGTCGAGCGCAAGGTCGCTCACATCCTCTCCACCGGTGCGGAGGTCGTGGTGATGGGCAACCCCGGTTGCTCGCTGCACATCACCAACGGCTTGGCCAAGTGCCAGTCGGATATCCAGGTCTCCCATCCAATCACCCTCCTCGCTGAGGTGTACCGCAAGGAGGCAAACTGAAGTCCGCCGGCTTTACGCGGGCAGGGCGGGCCGTTACGATCCGTGTGTCCTACCAGTTTTCAGATGAAAAAACTTGTGTTGCTTTTCACCTGCCTGCTCGCGCTTGGCCAAGCGCAGGCGGGGCCATTGTCACCCCGAGAGTCACTTGGGAAGTTCGAGGTTTTTGACGATCTTGAAATCGACCAGGTGCTGGCCGAACCGTTGGTGGAGCAGCCTTTGTTCGTCAACTTTGACGAGCGTGGCCGGTTGTGGCTGGTGCAGTATCGGCAGTACCCGAACCCGGCCGGGCTGAAGATGACCAGCCGCGACGACTACTGGCGCGTGATTTACGACTCGGTGCCGGCTGCGCCGCCCCATCATGTTCGCGGCCGGGACAAGATCACCATCCACGAGGACACTGACGGCGATGGGGCGTACGATCGGCACAAGACGTTTCTCGACGGACTGAACATCGTGACCTCACTTGCTCATGGGCGCGGCGGCGTGTGGGTGCTCAACCCGCCGTACCTGCTGTTTTACCCGGATAAAAACCGCGACGACATCCCGGACGGCGATCCGGTGGTGCATCTCGCCGGCTTCGGGCTGGAGGATACGCACTCGGTGGTGAACAGCCTGCGCTGGGGGCCGGACGGATGGCTCTACGCGGCGCAGGGCAGCACGGTCTCGGCGAAGGTGCGGCGGCCCGGTCTTGAAGGAAACGTGGTCCGGTCGATGGGTCAGGGAATCTGGCGTTATCATCCGGAGACGCGCCGTTATGAGTTTTTTGCGGAGGGTGGCGGCAACACGTTCGGCGTCGAGTTCGACGCGCAGGGGCGCGTTTTTTCCGGGCATAACGGTGGCGACACACGGGGGTACCACTATGTGCAGGGCGGCTACCTACGCAAGGGCTTCACCAAGCACGGGCCGCTGAGCAACCCGTATGCGTTTGGGTATTTTAACGGGATGCCGCACAACAAGGTGCCGCGCTTCACGCACAACTTTATTGTGTACGAGGGCGTTGGTTTGCCGGAAAAATATCTCGGCAAACTCTTCGGCGTGGAGCCGATGCAGGGTCGTGTGGTGATGAGCGACCGCACCCCTATCGGTTCGTCGTTCAAGACGCTCGACACAGGGCATCCGATTCAGTCCAGCGACAAATGGTTTCGCCCGGTAGACATCAAGACCGGGCCGGACGGCGCGGTTTACGTGTGTGATTATTACGACGAACACATCACACACCGCCGCCATTACGAGGGGAAAATCTCCGTCGAAACCGGCCGCGTCTACCGGCTGTGGGCCAAGGGCAGTAAGCCGATGCAGCCATTCAACCTGGCCAAGCGGACCACGCCCGAGCTGGTCGGGCTGCTGAGGCATGCCGACAAGTGGCACCGGCAAACCGCGCTGCGGCTGCTGGCCGATCGCCGGGACGCCACCGCTCTGCCGTTGCTGAAAGCCATGTTGCGCGACGAGCTTGGCCAAGCGACGCTCGAGGCGTTTTGGGCGGTCAATTTGTGCGGCGGGTTCAACCCGGAATTTGCCGCGGACACGCTTCTGCATGTCAACCCGCACGTTCGCGCGTGGACCGTTCGTTTGCTCGGCGACGACCGGCTCGTATCGGAGTCCGCGGCCGCGGCGCTGGCCGGCTTGGCCAAGCGTGAGCCACACGTCGAGGTGCGCGGGCAACTGGCCGCCACGGCCAAGCGACTACCGGTCGGCCAGGCACTACCAATCGTCCACGCCCTGCTAGCGCACGACTCGGACGCAGGCGACATTTATCAGCCGCTGATGGTCTGGTGGGCGCTTGAGTCCAAGGTCGCCGCGCATCCGGGCGAAGTGCTGGAGTTGTTCACTGATGAGGCACTTTGGCAGACATCGCTCGCTCGCGAGCATATCTTGAGCCGACTCATGCAGCGCTTCACCAAAGCCGGTTCGCGCCCGGATTTGCTGGCCTCCGCCCAGCTGTTTGAAATGGCGCCCAACGCCGAGTCGGCGAAGATCCTGATGGCCGGCTTCGAGCAGGCGTACAAAGGGCGGTCGATGGCGGCGTTGCCGGAGCGGTTGATGGTAGCGATGGCGCGGCACGGCGGCGGCTCGTTTGCGCTTGGTCTGCGGCGTGGCGAGGCCAAGTCGGTCGATGAAGCGTTGCGGGTCATCGCCGATGCGAAAGCCGACAAGCTCGTGCGCCTGCAATACACCGAGATTCTCGGCGAAGCCCCGAACGCGAAGGCGATCCCGGTGCTGCTCGGTATCGTGAAGAGCGAGCCGGTCGCCGACCTGAAGCAAGCCGCGTTGGGCGCGCTCAAGCCGTACAACGATGCGCGCATCCCGGAGGCGGTGCTGGCCGTGTACGGCGGGTTGCCTGACGGCCTGCGCAAGGCCGCCGGGATGCTGGTGGCCGGCCGGGTGGATTGGGCGCTCGAGCTGCTGCGGGCGATCGATGCCGGCGGGCTGGCGGCCAGCCTGGTCTCGGCGGAGGTGGTCAGCCTGCTGCGTTCGCAAGGAGACGAGCGCGTTGGTCAATTGCTGGCCAAGCACTTCGCCGGTGCGACGACGGACGCTGCCAAGCTGGAGAAGGAAATCCAGCGATTGGCCAGGGTCGTCATGGCCAAGCCGGGCAACCCGTATGAGGGAAAAAAACTGTACGTCGCAAGCTGCGGGGCGTGTCACAGGCTGTTTGAGCAGGGCGGACAGATTGGCCCCGACCTGACGGCGTATCAGCGGGAAGATCTGGACGCGATGCTGCTGAGCATCATCAACCCTGGTGCGGAGATACGGGAGGGGTACGAGAATTTCCTGCTATCGACGAAAGACGGTCGCTTGGCCAGCGGGTTCCTCATCGAGCAGGACAACCGCTCGGTGGTGCTGCGCGAGCTCGACGGGCAGGACGTGACTTTCGCGCGCGGGGAGATCCGGGAGTTGAAGGCGCAGGGCGTATCGTTGATGCCTGGCAGGTTGCTGGCCGGCTATAATGAGGTGCAAATCCGCGATTTAATGGCCTATTTGCGCAGTTCTCAGCCTTTGAACAATTGACGAGTTCCCGCCACTTCTGCTTTTTTTCGCTTTCTCAAAAAAATCCTAAAGAGATTGGATGAAATGCCGATTCTTCATGCAGTTGCGTGAGGAACGATTCCTCCAACGGTCTGGCATGGCCGATCTAAAACCATGCCCGATGACACGGATGTCATCGTCTAACCTATCCAAGACGAAAGGAATTGTCTTATGGTTATCAATACCAACATAGCGGCCATGGCTTCGGCGCGAAGCCTATCATGGTCCACTTCAGAACTCAGCAAATCCCTGGCTCGTTTATCTTCCGGTACAAAGATTGTATCCCCGGAGGATGACGCCGCCGGTTTGGCTCAAAGTATGCGCTTCGAAGCGCAGATAAACCGAAACCACGCTGTCAAATCCAACTTAGGAAACGCCGTTTCCTTTGTACAAACGCAGGACGGCTTCCTGCAGAAAGTGCAGGCCTCGCTGGATCGCATGAGTGAGTTGTCCGTGCTCTCGCAGGACATCACAAAAACCAACACGGATCGCTCAAACTACAGCGTTGAATTCACCCAGTTGCAGAACTACATCAGCGACATCGGGACAAAGAG
>PBTT01000124.1 GCA_002729195.1 Acidiferrobacteraceae bacterium | reverse complement strand
TCAGGTTGGTGCAGGAAGAACCCAGCTTCCGGGTTGGCTGGCTGGGCGATGGGGTCTTAACCTTCTTAACAACTTTATGAGCAGACTCTACGTACAGAGATGCAATTGCCAATATGCAGGTAAAGAAATACGAATTCGGGTGGAAAATGGGGAGATTATTTCCGCCACATTACAGGACGGCAAGGAAATCAATACAAGACGTCTCAAGACAATAAAACAGCTCTTCGAATATACATTGGAGACCATAAAAAAGGAAGAATGGGAAGGAACAGTAAGAATCGATGTGACTTACGACCAAGAACTAGGCTACCCATCAAGAATCAAGGTTGACAACACTGCTCTCATAATGACTATTTCAAACCTGGATATACAATCAATATCCAATGATCCACATTGAGTTTATGCCGATCCTTCAGCCATTCGAACCACCTTCCCGTACTAGTGTGTCTGACCGGTTTGGGTCGTCACCGACAGATTACCCAATCCCTCTCACCAACGTTATTTCCGCCGCTTCTGAAGGTACTGCGGAAGTGAACGCTGGCGAAAATGAACTTCGCTGCATCCGTGCTTTCGGTCAACTGCAGACATGGCGTGTACCGATAGCTTGCCAATGGAATTCCTGGCCCTTAGCGTTTGGCAAGTTCAAACCACACATCAGCTGCAATTGAATCGGCTAAGCCGTGTCCACAAACCGAATGACACCGGCATCGCCGTCCACCTCCACGATCTGGCCGTCGTGGAATTGCTTGGTGATATCCGGAATGCCGCTCACACAGGGCTTACCGTATTCCCGCGCAACCAGCGCCCCGTGCTGCAACTCGCCGCCAACTTCCAGTATGACGGCTGCTGCAGGGATGAAGAGCGGCGTCCATCCCGGGTCTGTCGTAACGGCGACCAGGACGTCGCCGGGTTCGACCTCTTTCTCGGCTGGATCGTTGAGCACCTTGATAGGTCCGCGGGCGACACCCGGCGAAACAGCCGCACCCACCAGAGCACCCTCGTCGTATTCCACCGGTGAGCGAAGAATCTGACCGCGAGAGTCTATGGCCATGGGGAAGTGGCGCACCTGTGATTTCAAGGTATGGTAGAAAGCTCCCCGCTCAGCAACCGCGGCGCGAAGGTCGAATGCGGGGTCCTTGGTCGCCAGATCGACATCCTCGATCGTCAGTTCGAAAATCTGCTCGCGCTGGCCAAGTCGCCCTTCTCGAATGAACTCGTCGGCACGGTATAGAAGAAGCTTACGCAGCCTCGCGTACCCCTGCATGATGTGATGTTTGAAAAACTCCCGGGATGCCGCGTAGCGATGACATGTGGCATAGAACCTCTTCAGGCGCTTTGCCTTTCGAGGCGGGAGAATCGCCAGCAGGTTCTGGTAGGCTTGCTCCCGCCGGGCAACTTGTGTGCGCTGCATGTCGTGGGGATTGAATGCGCTGCCAGCGGTCGCGATGCTGGCGATCTGTTGCAGGGCAAGCCCGGGAGCATCTCCGTATTTGGGATTCGCGATCTCCATTTCCAGGGGCCCGCGGCAACCGAAGCGACGGACGAACTCGTCCCAGCGTGCAAGGAACTCCTGGGGCAGGCTACGCTGCTGGACCTTGGCTGCCAGGGCTTCGATGTCTTCAAACTCGGACTTTGGCAGCAGCGTTGACAGGTCGTACATCGTCAGGCCCATGTGTACGATCATGTCATCTTCATAGCCGCCACACACCGCGTCGGCCCAGGCAACCTGCTCGGGCGAGTTGGAATCCACAAGTGCCTTAATACGAAATGTCATGACGTAGAAATACATGCATGCCGGATAGGTGGAGACTATGGTGGTACTTCCCGCTCGATTCATGGCATCTGTCAGACAATCGGTCAAAGACTCGGAATAGTCCATTGGCCGTGTGATCCATTCATCGAATTCCTTAAGCGCTACAGCGTAGTTGGCATCAAAACGATCCCTCCTCAACATCGGTCCAAAGAGCACCGAGATTGCCCGTCGCGTGCGCCAGAGGATTCCCGGCAGATAACGGAGCAGGTTATAGATGCGCAGGAGAGCGGGGGGTTTCGCGAGCCGGTACCGCTCGATGTCCGGGGATGTAAGGATTCCGGCCATCATGGGACTCATGGCCTCGCCCTGCTTGGCTATGGCCTCTCCCTTACCCATGAGATGCATATACATGGATACATCCAGGTACATGCGCGAGCACCCCATATGCACGCCGACGGCAGCTAAATCCAGCTCTTTGGCAGGGATACCCATCGCCCACTCCGCCATGACTCGCATCACAATTGTCAGAACGTCGTCGGACATGGGGGTCGTTGCGACGCTCATCGTCATGCCGTCGGTGAGATATCCGTCCATGTACAGGTGTCTCGGTTCCCCAGGCGCCGTTTGCAGAGATTCGTGCAGCGGCACATACGTAGTGATGGGGCGTGCCTGCAGTACGCGCAGATGTCCGCCCGCGAAAGCCCACTCCACGTCGACGGGCTGAGCATAGAGGGTTTCGATCCCTTTGACTGCGGCGGCGAGTTCGCAGATCTGATCGTCCGCGAGGCACTTTTCCCCGGAGCGGTCGCCACCCTTGTCCCCGGCGCGATGCGTGATGACGTCATCCGTCACTTTGTCCAGCACGACTGAATCGGGAGTGATGTCACCAGTCACCAGTGCTTCGCCCAACCCCCAGCTTGCATTGATGAGCATCTCGTCAAAGTCATTGGTGAGCGGATTCAGCGAAAATGCGACACCTGAGATGTCGCTATCCACCATGCGCTGCACCACCACCGCGATGGCGGGTGCAAGACTGTCGAACGTCATTCCGAACTTGTACAACAACACGCGTACGTCAAGACACGAGCAGAAACATGTGCTGACGGCAGCAGCAAGCGCGCTCGAGTCGACGCCCAGAACAGTCTCATAGAGACCTGCGAACGAAGCACCGGCCAGGTCTTCTTCCGGCGAGGACGAACGCACGGCATAGGAGCCACGACCCAACTCCGGTTCGATCGCGTCGACCTGCCGTCGCTGGTCCGGGTTGATTTCAAATGTGGATGCTAGCGACTTGGCCTGCTCACATGCTCGCGTCAACTCAGCGCGCAGTTGCCGATTCGGCTGCCCGGCGCCTCCAGAGTGCAGTATGTCGAGCACCGAAAGCCATTCGCTGCTCGCCTGGATCTGGCTGAGCCACGGCTCGAAAAACTGTGTCGTCAGCACGACAGCGTCAGGCACGTCAAACCCCGCTTGTCGCAATCGGATCAGCGAAGCTGCTTTGCCGCCAACCAGCGTTGCGGGGGCGGCTTTCTGTGTGGAAATTGCGTCTTTGCTCAACTGGCGTGCCTGATCCATGGGTGCGTTCTCTCTATTCGCTCGGCTGCATTCTTCTCAGTAACGCCAATCCCTGTCAAGAACTATTGGGGCGTGATGTTCGCAACCGGGCACTCTGTTCTGCAACTCTCACCCGGTTCTTCGGTAGAGGTTTGGGGACAGAGGAATCCCCACCGTGACCAGGCACAAATCGAACGGGATATGGCTGCGCTGAGAAGGGCGGGTCTGAAGTGAAGAGGTCCAAGGGTGACCCGCCTCGGTGTCACTTCTATGAGAGATATGACCGCATTTGGCGGGGTCGACTTTGAGCTGAAGGCGTCGAAAGACGATGGCAGAATCGAGTCCCAGTCTCTTTATCGCGGGCCCGGGCTCCCTCAAAACGCCTTGACAAGCCAAGCGCTGTTCTGCCATTTTTGCTTTTCAGTGAACGATTTCTTTTCTCTGTAGTGTCTCGAAGGAACATCCCTACTGACTGATATGGGGAGGGGGCCCATACCGATGGCTGATGGTGCATTATCCGACCTCAAGGTCGTGGAATACGCGGACTTCGTATCCGGACCATTCTGCGGCAAGCTGATGGCCGATCTCGGCGCCGACGTCATTAAGGTCGAAGTGCCGTCCTCTGGCGATACGGCTCGGCATACCGGGCCGTTCCCTGATGACATTCCCCACCCTGAGAGAAGCGGCCTCTTCCTCTACCTCAATACCAACAAGCGAAGTGTCTCGCTGGATCCCGGAACTGCGGCCGGTGCCGAGGTTTTCAGGGAACTGATAAAGACTGCAGATGTCCTGATCGAAAACACGCGGCCCGGGACCATGGAAGGGCTCGGCCTGGATTACGAATCGCTGCGGCAGATCAACCCAGGGCTCGTTATGACATCGGTAACCCCCTTCGGTCAGTTCGGTCCTTATTCCAAGTGGAAGGGGAACGATCTCATCTGCACCCAGATGTCCGGGCTCGCGTTTCATACCCCTGGCGGAGGTGTGGACAGCCCTGACAAGCCACCACTCAAACCAGGCGGGAGACAAAGCGAGTTCATCGCCGGGTCCACGGCAGCATCCGCCACCATGTTTGCGGTCATCGCGCGAAAGGCGTTGGGCGTGGGGCAACACGTGGATGTCTCGCAGCACGAATCGATCGCCTCCTTCTTGAGGCACCAGGTAGCGTTCTACACCTATGATCCGGAGGGAATAGGCTATCTGCGACAATTCGAGAGGGGTGCAAGGGTCTGGCCGCGGGCCTGGCGACCGCTGCCATGCCGGGATGGCTATGTCTTCGGCCGATGCAGACAAGAATCCCAATGGCGGGCGCTGATGGGGCTTGCCGCCGGCGACGGGTGGGAGAAGGAGAAGCGCTTCCAGGGAATGTTCGAAGGTGATTTCGATCTTCTCACCTTCCTGTCCGAATGGGGGGAGACCATTCGTCCTGTGATCGAAGAATGGACGATGCAACGTACCACGGCGGAGACCATTGCTACTGCAAAGAGCAGGAACATTCCATTCTCCCCCAGTGCATACTCCGGTTTCGGTTATCTGCCCTGTAAGGACGGTTATGTTGTCTGCGGTTGCAGAGAAGCGTACCAGTGGCGGGACTTGGTCACGCTTGTACTGGGTGATGAATGGGTAGAGGACGAACGGTTTAAAGACTTGCTCGGTGACGAGTTTGACTTCGGCGTATTCCTGTTCGAAGCCGGGCCGGTTCTCTGGCCGGTGATTATCAAATGGGCAGAAGACCGCACCAGAGAGGAGATTACGGTTGCAGCGCAGGGCAGGAGTATACCCATCGTGCCCTGCAACACGACCGAAGACGTGTTTGAGTCAGCTCATTTTGCGGAGCGGCAGCTTCTGGTTGAGATCGATCATCCGGAGACCGGCAGCCTACTTTATCCAGGCGCACCCTATCACCTGTCTGAAACCCCGTGGCAGGGCGACCGGCCAGCGCCACTCCTCGGTCAGCATAATCGGGAGATACTTGGGGATGGGCTCGGCTACAGCGACGAGAAACTCGCCACAATGGGCGCTGCAGGCGTCATCTGATAAACGGATAGAGAGGGTTCTGAACATGGCGAAGTTGCCACTGGAAGGGATAAGGGTCTGCGATCTCACTTGGGCTGTAGTCGGGCCCATCGCTACGCAGATGTTTGCGGTGATGGGGGCCGAAGTCATCAAGATCGAAAGCAGTGTGCACACTGACATCAACCGGCGAAGCGGGCCCTATTCGAACGGCGAGGCCGGTACCGAAACCACAGGCAATTTCCATCGGGCCAACATCAGCAAGAAGTCGTGTACCCTGGATCTGACCCAGCCGGAAGCGGTTGAGCTCGCTAAGGATCTCATCCGCATCAGCGATATCGTCGTCTCCAATTTCCGCAACGGGGTGATGGAGCGATTCGGTCTGGGTAACGACACCCTAAAGGCGCTGAAACCGGATCTCATACTGGTTTCCACCACGAGCATGGGGAACACGGGCCCCATGAAGGACTATGTGGGATACAACGAAGAAGCCTACGCCTACGGGGGCCTCGGCAACCTTACCGGATACGCCGATGGCCCACCCAGCCTGATTGCCGGCGACTACGCAGACTACCTTTCCGGTACACTCGAGACATTTGCCATGCTTGCCGCCTTGCATTGCCGCAATGGTACCGGCAAGGGCCAGTCGGTTGAAGTATCCATGGCGGAGGCAGCCGCCTCCCATGTCCCGGAGGAAATCATCGACTACAGCATGAACCAACGGATCAGACATCGAAGCGGGAATCGGATGCATGGTGTTGCTCCCCATAACTGCTTCCCCTGCAAGGGTGAAGACGAGTGGGTTGCCATTGCCGTCACCAGCGACGCGGAATGGATCGCGTTCCGAGGCGCCATCGGTGACCCGGAATGGGCTGAGGATGAGCGATTCGGCAATTCTCAGAATCGGTCCGGCAACCAGGATGAACTGGAAGAGCGCATCGGAGAGTGGACGCGAAACTACACACCCCACGAGGTGACGAAGATACTCCAGGGCGCCGGTGTGCCGTCCGGGCCGTCCGTTAGTATAAGGGAGCTGGTTGAGGACCCCCATCTAAAAGAGCGGGACTATTTCATCGCGCCGGAACACCCCGAAGTCGGCGAAAGGACCCTGGAGGGCATGCCCTGGAAATCGAGCATAAGCCAACCCGACTTCAGGCATGCCCCGTTGCTGGGCCAGGACAATTACTATGTCTTCCACGATCTGCTGAATATTCCGGATGAAGAAATCGCCCGTTTGATGGCCGAAGGCATTGTCAACTGAAGGGCGAGCCCGTTAGTTGCTGACAAGGGTAATCTGAGGAGACGCTGTAATGGAGAATGAGAGTGGAAAGGTGGGGCGTATCGCAGCGCCCTTTGACTTCGAGGGGCTCGTGAACTACTCCGGCCAAAGCGATTTGATGGACCCGTCAGGCATGAACTGCCCCGTCACCGTGCTCGACGCGCGCCACCGGCACGCCAGGTTGGAGGCACGGGAGGGAGACGATAGCAGTGCAGAGGACACGCTCTTCCGAGGGTGCGGTTTCCTGCTGGCGAAGCATGCGTCGGCGGTAGTGGAGTGGACGGACCACGAGGAAGTAAAGGCGAAGTACTACGACGAAGCTAACGAGTTGGTCCGGTGTCTGCTGCCGTCGTTCAGTGTGATGCCTTCGGTGGGGCACATCTACCGAGCGGAGGACGTAACGGAGGACAGCACTCTGGAGCAGGGCCCTGCACAGTACGTGCACAACGACTACGGCGACGACCTGGACGAGGATGGCGCGGTGGTGAACAGGTGGTGTGACCTGGTGTTCGGCAATGGCAGCGACACCGGGAACCGGCGCATGGTTGGTGTCAACCTGTGGCGCTCCGTTTCGCGCAAGCCCCTCGCCCGTATGCCGCTGGCAGTACTGGACCGGCGCACTATCGACCGCGACGCGCTGCTGTACCAAAAGAACCCCGGGTTGCACGCCAAGGGCAACATGACGGCCATGCCGCCCAGCGACGACCACGAATGGAACTACTACCCGGACATGACGCGCGAAGAGGTGCTTGTCTTCCTCACCTACGACTCGGACCCGCAGCCCAACGACCTGTTCGGGAGCAAGGGTGCGCCCTTCACTCCCACCATGCACACGGCGGTAGCTATCTCCGACACCGACCACCTGCACCAGCGCGAAAGCGTGGAGATGCGCTACTTTGCGTATTCACCGTTGCCGAGGGGTTGATAAGATATAGGGATTCAACTCGGAGCGTAAGCCTTTGGTCCACCGGATTGCTGGCAATACGCCCACACCCATTGACGATACTGACGATAGAGAACTGCTGGCTGTCTTCGAACACTGGTTGCACGGCTACCCGATGTGCTACCCATGGCGTCACTCTCCCATGAAGATCTCAAAGAATGGCCCGCTGGCAGGTTCAGCTACGAGCGCCATCGACCTGAGGAAACCCTTCTTTACCGGATCATTCAGGAACACTGGGTTTCTACAGCATCTGGAGCGGCTGGTCCGCATCCGGAAGGCAGGCACCTGCCGGCATTCGTCAAACAGGAATTCGAGGGGTTCTTAGCCTTTGGCCGTTTGGATCGAGGTTTTCTTCAGGTCCTGCGAGGCGTGTCACGCCTAGAAACTGGTGGCCTATAGTTGTAAGAACAGAGGGTTTTGCCAGCCCTGTGGGGCTTGGCGCATGGTGGAAAGTGCTGCCCACCTAGTCGACCGGCACTCGCCATCGTGCACCGCGTGATCATGGGCGTATATGCTGGGAGACTTCCATCAAAGTATATACCTTTGATATATACGGCGAGCCCGGATTATTGTAGGATGTACTAGAAGTATATACCAAATTAATGAAAAGGTGTTTTCCGATGGAGTCCGTAAAAGTATTTCAAAACAATAAGAGCCAGGCTGTTCGCCTGCCAAAGCCCGTTGCCTTGCCTGCGTCAGTAACGCGAGTTGATATTATTCCACAGGGTCGAGCAAGATTGATTGTTCCGGCAGGTGATGCATGGGACAGTTGGTTTGACGGCGAAGGTGTTACTGATGACTTTCTGGTTTCTCGCGATCAACCAACCGATCAAGAACGAGAATCATTTTAGTGTTGAAATACATGCTGGATACGAACATTGTAATTTACACAATGAGAAACAAACCCAAAGAGGTGCGCGAGGCTTTCGCTAAGCATCAAGGCCAAATGTGTATTTCATCAGTCTCCTATATGGAGTTGATCTATGGTGCAGAGCGGTCGACAGATACGAAGAGAAATCTTTTTGAAGTCGAGGGTCTTGCCGCACGACTGGATGTACTGAATTATGATGAAACTGCGGCAATCCACTCTGGTCAATTACGTGCAGAGCTTGCTACTGCCGGAACACCCATTGGACCCTATGATCAGATGATCGCTGGGCATTGTCGCTCTCTTGGTTTGATCCTCGTAACTAACAATGTGAGAGAATTTGACAGGGTACCTGGATTGCGGGTCGAAAACTGGGTTAACAAAAAATAGCGGGGATTGGAATTGTGCGCTGATCAGGTAATTTTGCACTGTACGCAGGTGTGCAGTGTCGAGTGGTAATGTATAGCTCGTGAAGAATAACGATTACAGAAAAGTCGAATCAGCCGATTCCATCAAGTAGAGTCTGCTCATAAACTATAAGCCATTGATATTATTATGGAATATATGATATTTCAGGTACAATAGTGCACGAAAAAGTCCCGTCAACCATGGAAAACCGTGCACCTATGATCCGATCTCAAAGCGAAAAACAACTCTCATTGGCTGAATTC
>PBTT01000120.1 GCA_002729195.1 Acidiferrobacteraceae bacterium | reverse complement strand
TTGATCGCAAAGGGATTGTGGGTATTTGACCAACCCCCACTGATTGGTCCAGTTTAAATGTTAGTGCATGGCCGGCCTTTGGTCTATTGGGACAATGGCCTCTGGGGCTGGCGGGCGGTAGCCCAATGCTGAATGCGGTCTTTGAGTGTAGAAGTGGTCCCGGTAATTAAGACACGGCTATAAGTTGAAAGCTCCGATCTGCAAAGCCATGATTATGGCTGGAGAGTAAAGGAGAAAGCCATGCGACGACCGCGTCGAAATCATTCTGCGAAATTCAAGTCCAAAGTAGCGCTGGCGGAGGACTGGAATGGGCTCAGTTTCAGCACGTTTTCAGCACACCGAAGAGCGGGAGCAGACAGTGGGTTACTAGAATGGCTTAGATACAGGGATAAATGGTCGGGGTGAGAGGATTTGAACCGATACAATCTAAGCTTCTGAGTTAAACAGGAAGTCATCAGGCAGTGGTCCATCAGAGACCCAACGTGCGAAGTTGCCTTCTAAGGGCCAGTCCTTAATCTCCCAATCTTGGTCTTCGTCGACAATATCAATATCGGCAAAATGCTCGACTATGCTGCCCCAGGGGTCGCGAAAATAGTGAAAATAATTTGACCCCACTACATGGCGTCCAAATCCCCAGCAATGCTTATGGCCTTTCTTGGCCATGTTTGCTGCCGCTACGCCAATATCATCGACAGTACCAAATTCGAAGCTGGCATGGTGGAATCCTGGCTTTTCTGACTGTGCTAGCGCAATGACGTGGTGGTCACCGCCATTGCCATTGCGTAGGAAAGCGACGACGTCGCCACCCATAGTATCTGAAAGACGCATGCCAAGAACATTTGTGTAGAAGTCCACCTTCTCCTTAAGGTTGCCGGTGAACAACAAAATGTGGCTAGGAGACCAGGATTCGAGCCCAAGATGATAGCTGCCTGTCGACAAACGAATTTTGGTTAGGTTAGGGCGCCTCCGATTGATCTGGGTCAATTGGAAAACAAATCATGTTGGTCGCGCGATTGCGTGTTCACTACAATCTAGTTTAATTATTGGGTTTGCTAGGTGATACCTTACCGAACTGCAATTTGTATGAGGTAAGTCGTAACTCCACAATCTATTGGGCAAGTTCATCTTGCAACACAACAACTTCTAGTGACATAACCAGCTTAGTCTCGTGGATTCGGTCTCGGCAACACATTAATGACCTTCGAAGCCCCCATCTCGCGTTGGCAAGAACCCGTATTGGAGGAATGGGTCGATTACAACGGCCACATGAACGTGGCCTACTTCGTCCTCATCTTTAATAATGCCACGGATGTTTTCTACCCACTCATTGGCCTCGGCCAACCGTATAGAGCGCGCACCGGATTCTCCACTTTTGCAGTCGAATCTCACATTACGTACACCCGTGAAGCCAACAGTGGGGATATGATCCAGGTAACTACCCAGTTGCTTGGCTTCGATGACAAGCGGATCCACTATTTTCATATCATGTCGCATGCCGAAAATGGTTGTCAGATTGCGACTCTTGAACAACTAGCGCTGCACGCTGATCTAAGTAAGCGCAAAGTAGTGCCGATGCCGAAAGAATCTCAAACCCTATTGAGCCAGATGCAGGAGGCTCACTCGCCACTACCGACCCCCCCACAGGTTGGCAGCGTCATCGAAGTGCGGTCGAAATGTAAAACTTGATTCTCACTCCGTTACATCTACCGCCCATCGCTTCTTGGGCCGAGTCAGGTCTGGCCCAGGTAGCGCTACCGTCGAGGAGATTAGCCATGGCAAGAGACGATCGAGTCAAATTGAAAAAACTGGTTATCGATTTCACTCAAGCCTTCAACGATGACGACCTCGATAGGGTGATGTCTTTTTTCGCTGCCGACGCTTCCTATGACGAGTTCAACGGCATTCGTCACATCGGTAAGAACGCTATTCGTGAGGCCTTTGTACCACAATTTCGGGGGGATTTTGGCAAGATTCGCTTTCGGGCCGAAGACCTGTTTATCGACGCTGTCACCGGCAAAGCTCTAATCAGCTGGTGCTGCACACTCGAATCGGCCGAGCGTGCCGGTGGCTGGCGTGGTCTTGACGTCCTTCACTTCAGAAACGGCCTCCTGATCAACAAGCAGACCTACGCCAAAACCAAGTTACCGAGCATGATCAAGAAGCACGATATGGAAAAGTGGCCGACCTCAGAGAAAGTCGCCGCCCGGCTTGCTTCCATCGACGTGATTGGCGATTGACGCCGAGTTAGCCGTTGCGGCCAGGGATTGAACGATGCGGAATCATACCGTAACAATCGATGAATCCCCGGCTGGACCGATGCTCACCTTTGCACCGATCTTCAACGCCACCAATGCGTTCATCGACCGCCATATAGAAGAGGGCCGGGGCAACAAGTTCGCCATCTACTCTGCCTCCGCGGAAGTCACCTATGCCCAGCTCACCGAACGGGTAAACCGCTCAGCCAACGTACTGCACGACTTTGGCTCTAGTCAAAGATTGCTGATGGTCGTCAAAGATCGTCCCGAATTTTTCTATCTTTTCTGGGGTGCGATCAAGGCAGGACTTGTGCCGATTCCAGTCAACACCTTACTGCGGGCCGAAGACTATCAGTTCCTAATGGTTGATTCGGGCGCTGCTATCGTCGTCTACTCCCCCGACCTGGTCGAACCAATCGAAGCGGCCCTGGAAACTCTGGATGAGGCTCCAGCCCACGTTCTGACAGCACACGGCAAAGGCTCCTTTATGGAACTCATGGCCGCAGCGGACATCGACTTCGAAGCCCTACCGACAGCTGCACAAGACGACTGCTTCTGGCTCTATTCGTCTGGATCAACCGGCAATCCAAAGGGTGTCGTGCACGCCCACCAAGATATGGTGTTCACCAGTGAACTTTATGCCCGCCGAATTCTCGGGGTCACCGAAACCGAGACTTGTTTCTCCGCTGGCAAGCTTTTCTTTTCCTATGGCTTCGGCAACGCCATGACCTTTCCTCTTTGGGTCGGCGCCACCACCGTTTTGAGCGAGGCGAGGACCACGCCGGAAATGACCTTCGACGTTATCGAGAGATTCCGGCCAACTATTTTCTTTGGCGTGCCCACTCTTTATGCTCAACAACTTCACCTCATGGATTCGGTCATGCCCGACTTGAGCTCGGTGAAGTTCTGTTGTTCCGCCGGTGAGGCACTGCCAGCCGATGTCTATCAACGTTGGAAAGACAAGACCGGAATCGACATTCTTGACGGCATCGGCTCGACCGAGGCCCTACATATTTTTATTTCCAATCGTCACGACGACACCCAGCCAGGCTCCTCGGGCAAACCGGTGCCGGGCTATGCCATACGCATCGTCGACAAGGACACCAAGCCAGTGGCGCCTGGCGAAGTTGGTGCTCTTCAGGTTCGAGGTGGGTCGACCGCCAAGCACTACTGGAACAGACCGGACAAAACCGCGGAGACCATGCTGGGTAATTGGCTCAATACGGGTGATGTGTACTACCAGGATAACGACGGATATTACGTCAATTACGGTCGTAGCGACGACATGTTTAAGGTCGGAGCCATGTGGTGCTCACCGTTCGAGATCGAATCCTGCCTGATCGCTCATCCCAAGGTACTGGAGGTCGCGGTGGTCGGACGTGACGACGATGAAGGCTTAATCAAGCCTGCTGCCTATATCGTGTTGAGAAATCCTGAGGACGCTGACCCAAGCCTCGAGGACGAGCTTAAGGCCCAGTGCAAGGCTGAGCTGGCCGGTTACAAATATCCTCGCTGGATCGAGATTGTCGAGAACCTACCAAAAACAGTGACAGGCAAGATTCAGCGCTTCAAACTGCGCAGTAGAGTTTAGCGGGGAAAGATTCGATGATACAGAATCGGGGGGAGCAGAAGAAGTATGTTGGACAACCAGTGGAGCGAGTCGAGGATGCGGCGCTGCTCAACGGTAGCGCTGTCTTTTCCGATGACATGGCGTTGCGTCTCGGGACATTGCACGGAGCCATCCTGCGTTCGCCCCACGCCCATGCTGAGATTGTCAAGATCGACACGACCGAGGCTGAAGCGCAGCCTGGTGTGGCTGCGGTCCTGACCGGGCACCAGATCGCTCAGTATACCGACCCGTTTCTAATTGTCGTCAAGGAGCCGCTAGACCAGTGGTGTCTGGCTGTCGACCGGGTTCGTTTCGTTGGTGAGGCAGTAGCCATGGTTATCGCCCACGACCGCTACCTGGCTGAGGACGCACTGGAGAAAATCGAGGTCACTTACCAGATCCTTGATATGGTCGTTGACCCGGTCGCAGCGGCACGTGACGATGCCCCTTTAGTTCACCCTGCGGCCGGCACCAACCTCGTCTCGGTGCGTGAATACAGCTACGGTGATCCATCCAAGGCCTTTGCCGAGGCCGACCACCGAGTCTCGTTGACAGTTTCCTATCCGCGCAATTCTCAGACGCCGTTGGAAGGCTTCGTAGTGGTTGCCGAGTATGATCCGCAGGAGCAACTCTACAACGTGATGTCGAACTTCCAGGGGCCCTTCACCGTGCACCCAGTGATGGCAAGAGCATTGCGAGTTCCCGGCACTAACCTACGCATGCGCACCGCGCCCTATTCCGGTGGTGGTTTTGGCGTCAAGCAAGCGATCTTCCCTTACGTGGTTCTAGCCTGTATCGCTTCGCGCATCGTCGACCGACCCGTCAAGTGGGTGGAGGACCGGCTCGAGCACCTGACAGCAGCGATCGCCGCACCCAACCGAGTAATCCAGGTCCAGGCGGCGGTGACCCGTGAGGGTCGAGTAACCGCTCTCGACTTTAACCAGTTGGACGACTACGGCGCCTATCTCAGACCGCCGATGCCCGGACCCCTGTATCGCCAGCACGGCATTATGACTGGACCCTACGACATTCCTAACCTAGCCATTACCAACCGCTTGGTTCTGACCAACAAAACCCCCTCCGGAATGGTGCGGGGTTTCGGGGGCCCTCAGATCTACTATGCGCTGGAGCGCATCATGCACCGTGTCGCCGAGACCCTGGATTTAGAGCGCCTCGACGTCATTCGGCGAAACCTAATCTCCCGCGATGCCTTTCCCTACCGGGCTGCGGGTGGTGCGCTGCTCGATTCCGGCGATTTTCAGACCGCAGTCGATGTAGCGGTCAAAAAAGGCAACCTTGCCGGCCTGGTTCACCGCCGCGATGAGGCCCGTGCCGAGGGCAGGCTCTACGGTATCGGTATGGCCGTGGTCTCAGAACCAGGGCAATCTAATATGGGCTACCTCAGTACCATCCAGACCGTTGAGGAGCGCCATCGCTCGGGCCACAAGGGTGGCAACGTTTCCAATGCAACCGTCAACGTCGAGCCATTGGGTACTGTCAACGTAACCATGGATTCAATTCCGCAGGGTCAGGGTCACGCCACCATTCTTTCCCAGATTGTCGCTGACCAATTGGGGCTGAGACCCGATCAGATCCGCGTTAACCAAGAGCACGATACCCACAAAGACGCCTGGTCTATCGCCACTGGCAATTATTCCAGCCGCTTCTCCTCAGCTACCGCCGTCGCCGCCCACCTTGCCGCAGTCGAGGTGCGGGAAAAGATGGCCCGAATCGCCTCGCAAAGTCTCAATATGCCGCCAGACGCGATCGAGTTCGCCAACGGCATGGTCTTTGCCCGCGGCAATCCCGAAAATGCCCTCAAGTTCCACCGCGTTGCCGGTACTGCACACTGGTCACCCGGCAACCTTCCATCAGGAATGTCCCCAGGCCTACGCGCGAGCTGTGCCTGGTCACCACCTGAGCTCGAGCCACCTGACGATGAGGACAGGATCAACACTTCACTGACCTACGGCTTCGTCTTCGACTTCTGTGGTGTAGAGATCGACCGTGACACCGGTCGCGTTCAAATCGATCGGTATGTCACCATGCACGATTCCGGTAAGCTTCTGAATCCATTGATCGCCAACGGGCAGGTCTATGGTGCCTTCAGCTGGGGCCTGGGCTGTGCACTTTTCGAGGAATTCGTCTACGGCGATGATGGCAGCTTTCTTTCCGGCACCTTTGCCGATTACCTGGTGCCAACAGCCTATGAGGTCCCGGAACCACAGATCTTGCACATGGAGACGCCAACTCCATTCACACCGTTGGGTGCCAAGGGTATTGGCGAAGGTAATGTGATGAGCACTCCGGTTTGCCTGGCCAACGGCGTTGCCGACGCACTTGGTGTTGAAAACGTGACTCTGCCACTGTCCCCATCTAAGGTCAGTGCCTTGATCCACGGTGAGGAAGTGCCACCACCCGAACCGGCTACGGCAGAAACATCAGTAACGGAACGGGTGTTGAACGGCTCTGGAAGCTCCTTCGTACCGGCTGCACGGGAATTGGTCTGGGCAACTCTGATTGACCCGGCTAGGCTAGCGGCGGTACTCCCCGGTTGCCGGGCTTTGAAAATGGTGGCGGAGAACGACTATCGGGCTACTATTTCACTCGGCGTGGGCCCGGTCAGCGGCGAATTCAAGGCCCGGATAACATTCAGCGACCTTATGGAACCGGGCTCAGCGCGAATCAGTGGCGCGGTAACCGGTCCCTTAGGTGTGGCCGAAGGCGAAGGGAGGATCTCCCTCGAAACCTATGACAACGGGACACAAGTGAGTTATCTCTATGGCATCGATGTCAACGGCAAAGTGGTGGCCGTCGGAGGCCGCATGCTGAGCGGGGCTACCAGGGCTCTGATTGCACAATTCTTCCGGCAACTGGTCGACCAAGTCGGTGGCCCAGTGCCGTCGCCATCCTATTGGCAGCGTCTCCTTGGCTTTCTGAGGTTCAGACCATGAAGCCAAAAGCTTTCGACTACCTACGGGCGGAAAGCATCGACGAGGCACTGGCGGCCCTGGCAGAACACGGCACCAGGGCACTGTTGCTCGCAGGGGGACAGTCCCTGGTCGCTATGGTCAATTTCCGGCTCCTAGAGCCAGCCCTACTGGTCGACATCAGCAGTATCAACAGCCTACGCTATATCCGCATGGCCGGCAACTCGCTAGAAATAGGGGCTGCTACCACACAAGCTGAACTACTGGCCTGGCCCGAACTCGAAAGTCGGCAGCCACTTCTGGCCAAAGCCTTGCCCTTTCTCGGCCATATGCAGACTCGCAACCGGGGCACCGTCTGTGGTTCCATTGCTCACGCCGATCCAAGTTCAGAATTACCACTGTGTCTCGCCACCCTGGGCGGCGAGGTGATCCTGCGCTCCATTCGGGGCGAGCGGGTGCTGAGCGCGGCTGATTTCCAGACCGGCATGCTGGCTACCGCACGCCACCAGGACGAGATGATAGCGGCTGTGCGCCTACCTGTAGCCCAGCCGACCGCTGGCTACCATTTCGATGAAATGGCGATCCGCCGTGGTGACTTCGCGGTGGCTTCCGTAGCGGCAGTGGCGAGTGGTGAGGCAGTTCGACTCGGCATCGGCGGTGTTGCCGACCGGCCGATGGTCTACGATTGGAGTGAGTTGGAGGAGAACATTATCGACCCTGCCCTCAATGCCCTAGCCTGGGATCTTCACGGCCAGGACGACCTTCACGCCAGTGCACGCTACCGTCGCGAACTGGTCCGGCGCCTGGGTCGACGCGCCATCAAGGAGGCAAGATCATGCCGTTCCTAAACAAAAATACCCGCCATTCAATCACCCTGTTTCTCGACGGTCGCAAGGTCACCGGCCTGGCAGAGCCACGCCTTTTGCTGAGTGATTTTCTACGCCAAGAGCAGTTCATTAATGCTGTCCACGTTGCCTGCGAACATGGCGTTTGCGGTGCCTGCACGGTATTACTCGATGGCAAGGCAGTACGTTCCTGTCTGATATTCGCTGTACAAGTTGCTGGCCGGCGAATCGACACCGCCGCCGGCCTGGCCGATGAGAATGGCGAGCTCAACGATTTGCAAAGAGCCTTTCGCCGCCACCACGCCCTACAATGTGGCTATTGTACGCCCGGTATTCTGATGTCGGTCACCGATTTTCTGGCCCGTAATCCTCAGCCGACTGAAGGGGCACTACGGGAGATGCTTAGCGGCCATCTGTGCCGCTGTACTGGCTATACCGGCATTGTTCGGGCGGTACTCGACGTCGTTGCGAAACGCGTTTCGAGCAGATCTTCCTGCACATGAATCGGGGCATTCCAGACAGAACCAGAACGATCCAGCAAGCCATTTGCTCAGATAACTGCTAGTGGGAAGAAGGTTCGAGTGAGTTGTATTTAGGATAGAAACGGACCCTGTTCGGGTCGTTTTCTGGTCTTTAGATCACTGGTCGCTATACAATCATCCACAAGCTTATACTCGTTAAAGAATTTTGTCCGGTTAACAGTAGGTTCCTAATTCAGTTGCCGCTAGAAGTCATACGCCCCAAGCATTTATCTCTAACGGAAGCGCGCCAACACGGTGCGGGCGGTTTCCATGACGTGTTTGGGCGGGGCCTTGGGCAGGGGTGCTTTGCGGCGCTCGGCTAAGTCGGCCTCGATCCTTTCAAACAAGTCCTGATCCTGCAACCCACCATTGCTGAGCGGGATGTTCGGGCCCAGATAGCGCGAATTCCAAACCTGCGTGCGGCAGTTGTCGACCGTGTGCTGTTCGGCCAGAAACTGGCCTTTGGGGCCCAATTTCCGGATGAGGTCGGTGCCGATCTGATCATCGCTGACGGTCATGCCTTCCCACATCTTGCGCAGCATTCCAGCCTGATCGTCACTGAACAACAGCGCTGTTTCTGAGAATGTCAAACCTTGATCCAGAGAGCCGAGATAATCGCAGGTCGCGGGGCGGTGATAGAACATGTTCATGGTGCTCGCCGAAATTTCCCAGACGGCATCCTGATTGAAGCGGCGCGCAACGGTGCAGCCTCCTGAGGCCGTCAGCGAGGGGAACCCGAGCGAGCGACGCACCTGAGTAGCAGCCATGTCGGCCATCGACGTTTGCGCAAAACTACCGATTGCGCCGGTAGCGGGCTCCATGAAGAAGACGTCGGAACCACCCATGCAAAAGCTGTCTTCCACCGCTAGCTGGCCAAGGACGATGGCTGCAAAATCGGTCATCAGGCAGTGGGTCAGGCACCCCGCGAGTGTGATCGGAGCCGACGCCCCGCCAATGGCCAGTGTACCAACACCCACGGGAACGCCCGCGCGTACTGCAGCGAGGATTTGGTCGATATGGATCTGGGCAAACTTCACAGGCAGCGGAGTTACGAGATGCAGGAAATACGGCTTTTTCTTCAGAGTTTGAGCGCTGCCTCTCAGCGCTGTGGCGATCTCAATCACCGCTTCCAGAGACACCGGGTATTCGCACAGGTATTCGAGCGGTTTAA
>PBTT01000118.1 GCA_002729195.1 Acidiferrobacteraceae bacterium | reverse complement strand
GCCATGGCGGCTGCCTGGTCGCGCGGCGAGGACATATCCGTGTTCGAGGCGATCGACCGGGACAGTCCGTGGACGCCGGTGCTCGATTATTTCACTGCCCTCAACACGTCCGCGGAGGTCGACCAGGTCTCGATCGGCGATATCCTGAACTATCAGGATACTGAAGAAGACTGGCCGGTCAGCGATGGTTATGGGGAACTGGTGGCACGCTGGGCAACCGGTATTCCCGTGCAATTGAACACTGCCGTACAGCAAATCCACTGGGATGGTGCGGGTGTTGCTGTGGAGACTGTCCGTGGAACATTAACGGCCAGCCGCATTATCGTTGCGGTATCGACCGGCGTGCTCGCAGCCGGGCAGATACGCTTCGTGCCGGAACTGCCTGGATCGAAACTGGCCGCCATCGCGGCATTGCCCCTGGGTAACTACAACCGTATTCGCCTGGAAATCGACCGACACCTGTTTGCCGATGATCTGCCCGAGCGCATTGTGGTTGAGCACGGGGAACTGCCGCCGATGTCTTTGGCCCTGCGTCCCTACCAGCAGGATTGCGTGGTCGGCATGGTCGCTGGACGCTACGCTGATTGGCTCGAACGGGCCGGGCCCGAGGCCTCCCGCCAAGCGGTCATCGACAGCCTGTGCCAGGCCCTTGGCAATGATATGGCAAAGCACGTCAGGGGCGACCGCCAGTCGGCATGGCGGGGTAACCCCTACGTGCTCGGGGCTTATTCTGCCAGTGCCCCGGGGCAGTTTCACCAGCGAGCAGCCTTGGCCGGACCGCTGAACGAGCGGTTGTTCTTCTGCGGGGAGGCGACATCAACCAACCAATTCTGTACCTGCCACGGGGCCAAGATAACCGGCGAGCGGGCCGCAATAGAGGTCGCCGCTTCGCTAGGCATCACCTCGAGGTTACACTGACGGTGGCTCGGCGCCAGCGGCAGTCGCGGCTCATAGTTATTCGGTTAGTTGCGTTGCGCCGCCTTCGCCAGCGATGTCATTGCCGGCAGCGGTAGCACACAGACGAACAGAGGAACAAGAACATGATATGGAATGGTTGGGCCTACAACCCGGAGGAGAACTGAGACATGCTGAACCCAACACAGATAGATCAGTTTCGCAAGCAAGGTTATCTGGTCGTGCGCGACCTGGTACCTGCCGCCGCCCGCAAGCATATGCTGGCCGAACTTGAGCAATGGGTAGAGGCGTCCTGCGCATTCGACGCTAATTACGACTTTGACACACCAGATGGCAAGGCCCGTTTTGATCTTGAGCAAGGCCATAGTGCCGCACACCCGCGGCTACGGCGGATCGCCAATCCGTGTGATGTCGCAACGGCCTACCAGGAGGTCCTATTCGAAGGCGCGATTCCTGCAGTGGTGGCCGATCTGATCGGCCCCGACGTTAAGTTTCATCACTGTAAACTCAATAACAAGTTTCCGGGAACGGGGACCCGGGTTGAGTACCACGCCGATCACCCCTACGATCCACACACCAATGACGACGGCATCACCATGTTGCTCATGCTTGATGACATGGACGAGGGTAACGGTTGTCCCCGCATTGTTCCGGGCTCCCAAGCCGAGCGTTATAGCCACTTCCGGGAAGGAGCATTCACCGGCTCGACTGATCCAGTATTGTTCGAAGAATTTGACCAACGTGCCGACAGTATCTGCGGGCGGGCAGGGGATGTTTGCCTGATGCATATCTGGACTCTGCACGGCGGTGGCCCCAATACCTCGCGGGACCGGCCTCGGCGCCTGCTGATTGCCGATTACCGTGCTGCCGATGCTTTTGCCCTGACTTCACCGACCGTGCCCTCGAGGTTCTACCAGAGAATTGTCGCTGGCGAACCGACCCATGTGGCACGGCTGCGCGAAGGCACTATAGAAGTTCTCGCGCCTTACCAGGATGATTCGTTTTTCGGCCTGCAGGGGCAAAAAGCGGCCGGCCAGGGCAACAGGATATGAGTTATTCGATAGTCGGCCGGTGTGAGCGCAGGAGCACGGCGGATGCGGCTATCACTACCTCCAGCAGCAGTGTCGACAGCCGCTGCCCGTGGGTTGGGGCTGGGGCTAGTGCAATTATCCTTCCAGGGCGTTACGGACCGATATCGGCAACGGCTACTGACTCTGGTGCGCGATGAAAGATATTACCCAGACCGCGTCGGCCCTGGATGAACGGATCGGCCGGCTGCTGTCGGAACTGGTGTCTTTTGACACCACCAGCTGCAACTCGAACCTCGATCTGATTCGTTACGTAGAACAATACCTCGAAGGGCTCGGGGTCAGTTGCCGGCTCGTACACGACGACTCCAGCAGCAAGGCCAACCTGTATGCAACGGTTGGCTCCCAAGACCGTCCTGGCGTCATGTTGTCGGGCCATACGGATGTTGTACCGGTAGACGGGCAGGCCTGGGCCACAGATCCTTTCTCGGTCGAACTACAGGATGGACGTTACATCGGCCGCGGTACGGCTGACATGAAGGGCTTTATCGCCTGTGTGTTGGCACGGGTGCCGGATATGCTCAAGGCGCCCCTGCAGACGCCTGTGCATATTGCTTTGTCTTACGACGAAGAGGTTGGTTGCATTGGAGTGCGTCGGCTGCTTGATGTGCTGGGGAACCTGCCGGTGCTTCCGGCGATAGGCATCATCGGCGAACCCACCAGCATGAAAGTGGTTAATGCGCATAAGGGCAAGCAGGGATGGCGGGTGACGGTGCGGGGTCGGGCCGCCCATTCTGCCTACCCGGTCGAGGGGGTCAACGCCGTGGAGATCGCGGCGGAACTCATCTGCCACATTCGGCGTATCTATTCAACCGTAGCCGAAACCGGCACAGTCGACGGCGCCTATCGCGTGCCGCATACCACCTTACAGGTGGGGCCGATACAGGGGGGTCGGGTACTCAACATCGTGCCCGACCATTGCGAATTCAGTTTCGAGGTACGCCACTTGCCCGAGGAAACATCGACGGCGTATTTCCAGCAGGTGGCCGAGTATGCGCGGGATGTGCTCGAGCCGGCGATGCATTCGGTGGATGCAGATACCGGGATCAGCTTCGAACTGCTTGCCGGCTACCCAGGTTTGCACACGGCTGCGGATTCCCCAGTCGTTGGTTTTGCCCAGTCACTGTTGGGTGGGGACGGGCCGACAGGAAAAATCAGCTTCGGGTCGGAAGCTGGATTGTTTAGCGAACAGGTCGGCGTACCCTGCGTGGTCTGTGGGCCGGGCAGCATTCTGCAGGCGCACCGGCCGAATGAATATGTCGAAGTGGGTCAGCTGACACAGTGCTGGGATTTCCTCGGCCGCCTGGTCCGATACCTGCAGTCACAGCGGTTGCCAATCTGAAGTGACTCTGGCTGGTTGTGCTTGTGGTCGCGGCGAGATAAAGGAAGATCATGAAGACAGTCTATTCAGAAAAACACAAACTGCGCAATGCCAAAACGGAACTTTACGGCGGCGAACTGGTTGAACCCTTCGAGCGGCCCTCGCGGGCCGAGAGTATCCTGCAAGCGGTGCAATTGGCTGATCTCGGACCCATAGAAAAGCCACTGGAGCATGGCCTTGAACCGGTGCTCAAGGTGCACGATGCTGATTTTGTCGACTTTCTCCAAAGTGCCTGGAACGATTGGCAAGCTGCCGGGTTCGCGGGCGAAGCAATGGCAACCAACTGGCCGGCCCGCCGGATGCAACAGAAGCCGCCGTGCTTCATCGAGGGTCGAATCGGTTACTACGCCCTGGCAGCCGAAACGTCGATCACAGCAGGCACCTGGGAAGCTGCACTTGCCTCAAAGAACGTCGGGCTGACTGCAGCATCGCTTGTCGCCGGTGGGGAGCCGGCTGCATTTGCCCTTTGCCGCCCACCTGGCCACCACGCGGCGCGGGATATGTTCGGCGGTTATTGTTTCCTCAACAATGCTGCAATCTCGGCTCAGTACTTTCGTGACATGGGCTCTGATCGAGTTGCCGTGCTTGATATAGATTTTCATCATGGCAATGGCACCCAGGACATCTTTTACGCACGCGACGATGTCCTTTTTTGTTCGTTGCATGGAGATCCCGAGGAAGCTTTTCCAAATTTTCTGGGTTATGCGGATGAAAAAGGCCGCGGTGTCGGCGCGGGCTTCAATGTTAACTATCCGCTAGCGCCTGGCACGTTGTTTGGCGAGTGGCGGGTAGCACTTGCGGATGCCCTGGCCCGAATCCATTCGTTCGCGCCTGAGGCAGTGGTCGTGTCGTTGGGTGTGGATACATTCGAGAACGACCCGATCAGTTTCTTCAAACTCAAGACAGACGATTATTTCACCACCGGTCAGTTGATTGCTGGGGTTGGCTTGCCGACTTTATTCGTGATGGAGGGAGGCTATGATATTGACGAGGTGGGAGTGAATACGGTAAATGTTCTGGCTGGTTTCGAAAATTGAATTTCTACGCAGGCAAATAGCGCCAGGGGAGACACGATATGCCGATCAAGCACCGCTATAACACCGAAGCGCTTTGGCGTCAGGACCTAGATCACTATATCCACCCGTGGACGGATTTCTCCTCGTTCAAAGAGGAAGGCTCCATGGTAATGGCGGAGTCTGAGGGTGCCTATGTTTTTGATTCAGAGGGCAATCGCTACATCGACGGGATCGGCGGTTTGTGGTGCGTAAACATCGGCTATGCCAATGAGGAAATGGCCGAGGCAATCGCAGATCAGGTGCGAAAAATCGCCTACTATTCGACCTTCACCCACATGACCACCCCGCCAGCTGCAGAACTTGCAGCAAAGCTTGCAACGCTAACCCCGGGCAAACTGAATCACGTTTTCTATGGCACTGGCGGCTCCATGTCTAACGATACGGCGATCCGGATTATTCATTTTTACTTCAATCGTCTGGGTAAGAAAAATAAAAAAAAGATCATCTCGAGAACGGACGGGTACCACGGTAGTACTTACCTCGCGATGTCGATGACGGGTATAGAGTTTGATCACCAGGGCTTTGATCTTGCCCCCGACCTGGTGCACCACATTCCCGCGCCCAATCCGTACCGTCGCCCGGAAGGCATGAGTGAAGAGCAGTTTTGCGACCAGACGGTAGCGGATCTTGAGAACAAGATACTGGAACTTGGTCCTGAGAATGTAGCTTGTTTCATCGCCGAGCCGATTATGGGAGCTGGCGGCGTAATCGTTCCGCCACGGGGCTACCACCGACGCACCCGCGAGATATGTAATAAATACGAGGTGCTTTATATCTCCGACGAGGTGGTGACAGGTTTCGGTAGGCTGGGACACTTTTTTGCATCTGAGGCGGTGTTTGATTTTGTGCCGGATATCATTACCTGTGCCAAGGGTATCTCGTCTGGCTACCTGCCCTTATCGGCAACGTTGCTGTCGGAGAAAATTTACGATGTCATCAGCGTGCCACAAGCTGAAGGCGCACTTTTTACCCATGGTTTTACCTACTCGGGGCATCCTGTTGCCTGCGCAGCTGGGCTGAAGAACATCGAGATCATGGAGCGTGAGGATCTCTGCAGCCATGTCCGCGAGGTTGGACCGTACTTCGAGGAGCAACTACAAACCCTGCGCGAGTATCCTATCGTGGGCGATGTGCGCGGCAGTCACTTTATGATGTGTATCGAGAATGTGGCCGACCGCGAGACCAAGGAGTTGTTGCCTGCGGAAGCCGCCATCGGTGAACGTATTGCAAAGGGCTGCCAGCGCCGGGGGGTCATCGTCCGACCGCTCGCCCACCTCAACGTGCTCTCACCGCCTTTGATTCTCGAGCGCGTACAGATAGACACCATGGTAACAGTGTTGCACGAGAGCATCCGTGAGACCATGAATGACCTGGTCCGCGAAGGGCTGTGGCAGGGTTGACAGCGGCAGTTTTCTACGCCAGCGGCATAACAAAGCGACCGGTCTGTTGATATCCTGTAGCATGCACTGCTGATTCGCCACCGGTGGCACAAATGGTTCTGCGAAAATTCCTGACTGCCCTGGCAGTGGTGCTGGTGCTTGGCATCGGCATCCTGCTGGTCGTAGGCGACTACGTATACCGAACCGGCACAGCGGTTCTTTGTGGTATTCATCCGTACCATCTGGGTAACACCCCGGCGCGTTTTGAAACCGCAAGTCAGGGGAATGGTCCCTTCAAAGGCAGCGGCTGGGATCGCTGGGTCGGCCATGATCTTTCCCGCTGGTGGATTCCCGATATCCCAGTCGAAGAAGTCCGGATTCGTGATCCTGAGCGGTCGGTCACCATAGCCGGTTGGTGGATCACCCCGACTTCTGGAAATTCCAAGGCAACCGTAATCGTTGCGCACGGCATCAACAGTTCGCGACATAACTTCGACACATTGATGCCGGCTACCATGCTAGCGCAGGCAGGTTTCAATGTTCTACTGATCGATCTTCGTGACCAGGGTGATACGACCTGTGAGGATAGCCGGCATTCTGCGGGCCAGGATGAGTCAGACGATATCGTTACCGCTGCCTACTGGCTGAAAAGTGCCAAGGCGATTCCGATGTCGCAGATCGGTGTGCATGGGGTTTCCGGTGGGGCACTGGCCGCCATGATTACTGCAGCCAAGAATCCTGAAATCGCCGCCTTCAGTCTGGAAGCGCCGATCTTTGATTTCAACAAGGCGGCGACACACGAAGTGGAATACCAGGGTTTCCCAGGTTTTCTCTGGCGTGCGGCTTACTGGGCTGCACGGGTGCGCGGCACGGACCTGATGGCATTGACCCCTTCCGATGGCATCAAGCGTATGGGCGAGCGCCCGCTGCAGGTGTTGCACGGTAGCGCCGATTCCCGGGTGCCCTACCACAACGCAACTGATCTTGTGACTTTCGCCAGGGCAATCGGTAAGAGCGTAACCCTGCACACTTTTGCTGACGCCAATCACACCGAGGGCTTGCTGCTCGAGCCGGATCGCTACTACCAGGAACTCGAGCAGTTCTTTTCGGGCGCGTTGCGATACTGATTCTGAGCGGGGGCAGGATCAGGGTCGCACCAGCCGTTAAGCCTCGCGACTCTCGCTGACGCTGTCACCCAGCCGGACCCTCTGTCGCGGGCGGTCAAGTGGTCCATCGGCTATTGCTAACCAACTCGATTCTTGATCTAGATCAGGGCTAGCCCCAGGCCGCTCTCTAGGATAAGGCCCATGTCTGTCAATAGCATGGTTTGATGAAAAAGATCGTCTGGGATTCCGGGAAATTCAGCGTCGGACATGTAGAGCTCGATAACCAGCATCAGCAGTTGGTGGAGATAATCAACAGTTGCATCGAGTTATCGCGCCTGCCGGACCATTCGTCGGTGTCTATGATGAAGTGCCTGATTAAGATGAATAACTACGCGCAACTCCATTTCCGGTGCGAAGAGAAGATTCTGCGTGAGATGGGCTATCCACTGGTGAATGACCACCTCGAATTACATGCAGAGTACGCCCGCAAGATGGAAACCCTGCTCCAGTCAGCGGATCAGGACGACCTGCGGGAGAAAATCTATGAATTCCTCATGCAATGGTTCGACCAGCACATCCTCAAAGAAGACATGAAATACAAGCCGCACATGATGGATAAAGAAGTGTAAAAGACAACCTTGAGTTTCAAACTGATCTTTCTCCCCGCGGCTGCGTTTTCTACCAAGTGCATCGAGTGTATTGGCGGGCTTTGAGAGCATCTACATTCTTCGGCCTGATCAAATACAGGAATCTTGGCAGGCCAGCCGAATCACCCCAGGCAGTAACCGGATCGTTACCCGCCCGACGGGTACCATCTCACCATCGAGGTCAAATGCCGGCAGACTCTCTGTTGGGATTACTGTCACGGTTTGTCCACGGCAGTAACGCACGTATGGTGCGCCGAGGTGATTGCCCAGGTACAGTCGTACAAGTCGCAGCAGCAACAGCAAGCGCGACATCGGCGTTACCGCCAGCACCTCGGCCAGGCCGTCGTCCAATTGCGCTTTTGGTGCTATCCGCATGCCCTGTCCGAAGTGACTGCCATTGGTCACAGCCAGCAAGTACAGGGGTCCCTCGTGCCAATCCCTACCGTCAACTGTGACACGACAGTTGCATGCGTGGTAGCGGAAAAACGCCGACAGAGTCGCCCGCAGGTAGGCCGCACCACTCCGGGTGGCACGGGATGCCATCGTTGCGCTGACCAACCCCGCGACACCGGCCGAGAAAGTGTTGATGCCGTAACGGGAACTACCATCGGGCCAGGTAACTTCCAGTGCGTCTAGCGGACGTGACCGGCTATCAGTAAGCATTCGGCAGGCGAGATCGATGTCCAGTCGCGGGTGTAAAGCGCGGGCAAAATCGCTACCGGTACCAGCGGATATCGGACACACCCGCACCTGTTTACCCAGTGAACATTTGAGCAGAGCATCGACTGCCAGGTTCAGCGAGCCGTCACCGCCGATCACGACCAGCGTATCCGTTGTCGGCGATAGCGCACGTATCAGTTCGCGCTTTGCCTGTAGCGCATCTGGCGCATCGATGATGCGGGCGTCCGTTAACTGCGGCTGCCGCCTAAGCAGGTCCCGACACAGGTTGGGTCCGGCACCGCGGCCGGCCTGGGGATTGACCAGGATGATGTTACGCATGGAACTTGACCCGAGTTTTGCAACCGGGCCTACCGGTAGCTGCACTCAGGACACCACAGGCATTTCAGGGCTGGCTCGGTGAGTCAGGTACTCGGCACCATCTTGGGTGATGACGATATTTTCCTCGTGTACCAACTGGCGCCCCGGGGCAAAGGTCATGCCGGGCTCCAGCGTGATCACGGCACCGGCTTCGAGCACGGTATAGTCGTCCGGCCGTATCGACGGCCACTCGGTCAACTGCATACCCAGGCCATGGCCCATGCGGCCAACGCTGTTACCGAGAGCCCCGCCGGCTTCCAGCACCGCCCACATGGCCGACCAAACCTCAGACATGGGTACGCCCGGTCGAGCCGTGGCGAAGCCAGCATCAGTTGCCCGGTACAAGGCTTCGTTGGCTCGGTGCGCATCCTCGGCGAGTTGACCAAAGGCAAAGTTGCGGTCGAAATCGCAGAAGTACCCGTCATAGACCGTGCCGGTATCGATGATGAGTACATCACCCGACGCCAGGCGCTTTTCGGTCGGCCCCATGATGATGCTGTCGTAGCCGCCCGGTCCTGAACCAGCGACCAGAAACGGCGTACTGTCAGCGCCGCGCTGAAGCAGGTCGATGCGCAGGCGCCGGCTGATCTCAATTTCGGTGTCGCCAACAGCCATGTTTTGAGCCAAGGCTGCGAATGCCTCGGAGGTAATCTCACAGGCACGGCGGACTTTCTCAATCTCTGCCGTCGACTTGATAAACCGCAGACTGAGCAGCATTTGTGCACAGTCGGCAACCTCGAGTGAGACCGCATCGGTCAGTGTATTGACATCGGCTACTGGCATACGCAGTACGCTTTCGGGCCCCAGTGGCAGGCCGAGCTGGCCAAAGCGTGTGGGCAGGGCATTGAGCACACTCGTAAGCAGGGAGATGCCATCATCTCCGGGTTGTGGCGAGGGCCAAGTGTGAATGCTGTCTAGCCAGGTGGCCTGCATACCGGCGAGGCCAATTTCCGGGATTACGGCGATCGGTTTACCTTCCAGGGGCACCACCACGAACCAGGGGCGGGTGGGGCTCTCGAAGAACTGGGTGTGGAAGCCACTGAAGTAGCGTACTTCAGGCTCGGTAGTGACCAGTAGTGCATCCAGGCGTGCTTGATGCATTGCCGCCTGGACGCGGCTGGTGCGCTGTTCGAATTCAGCCTGGGGGAACCCCCGTTGCAATGAGACGCTCACTGGCTTTTCCATGGTTAACAAGTTGATAGCCCTACTGCTTCACCAGTTGTCGGTACACCTCCAGGTCAGTTGCACCCTCGGTACCAAAAAGCAGGACATGACTGTTTTGTGACAGGCCGAGCTTATCCGACAACTGTGGGTCTGCTCTGGCGGCGATTAGGCCTGCGAGACCAGCAATAGCCGATTCGCCGGCAACTATTGCCTGATCACCCCAGTTGTTTTCTGCCAGCAGGCGCATGAGCGGAGCAACTGATTCATCGGTGATGGTAACAAAGTCCTGTGCTCCGAGTGCCAGAATTTGCCAGCCCACCAGCGACACTTCGCCACAGGATAGCCCGGCCATCAGGCTTTCTGCCGTGATGGATGCCACCCTGGGCTCACCCGCCAGGGCGCTAAGATAAAGGCAAGCCGCCGATTCGGGCTCGACCACTACCAGTCGTGGCCGGGCAAGGCCGTATCGGCGCCATAAGTCAGCGCAGACCGTGCCGGCAAGCCCGCCACAGCCCCCCTGGATAAACACATGTGTGGGGGTGAGATTGTCTGGCAGTTGATCCATGGCCTCACCGGTCATTACTGTGTAACCGGCCATGACTTGGCGCGGAATCTCCGTGTAGCCGGGCCAGGAAGTGTCCGAGACCACGAACCAGTCATTGTCTTTAGCGTCACGCTCGGCCTGGTGCACCGAATTATCGTAGTGGCCGGTGATTCGCACTACTTTCGCGCCCAATGCCTCGATCGCCCTTTGCCGGCCTTCGCTAACCTCGGCGTGCAGATAGATCACGCATTGGCAGCCAAAGCGTTGCGCTCCCCAAGCGACAGAGCGACCGTGATTGCCGTCAGTGGCGGTAACCACGGTAATCTCGCTGCATATCTCAGGGTAGCGTGAATCAGCGACGTCTTTCAGGGTAACTGTTGTTCCGGGTATTTTCTCGCCCAGAACTTTTTGTAGTACGGTTTGCACCGCATAAGCACCGCCCAGTGCCTTGAAGCTGCCGAGGCCAAAGCGAGGCCCCTCATCCTTGTAATGCACCGAGGCAACGTTGCAGTGGGAGGCCAGGGCCTTGAGGCTGTACAGCGGAGTTGGTGCATAGTTGGCCCAACTGGTGATTGCCTGGCGAGCATTTTCACAAGTTCTTCGCGGCAGTGTTTTTTCTATTGCCGGGGGATAGAGTTGCCCGGTCAATGCCAGTGGGTTATGGCAGTGCTTTGCGACGATGGAACTGGTTTCAAGGGCGAGAGTCTGGCCAGGATGCATTGCGGAATCTCAGATGGTGGGGTTGGTGGCGCAGAAAAGGCGACCCAGCAGGCTGGTGAACCACTCGTGCATGGTCGCCATGTGCACTTGGGCAAGACGATCCTGCTCACCGTGGTTTTGGGCCCCGGGTTTATCCCAGGGCGCTCCCTCGTACTCCTGCCATCGTCTCAATACTGATAGCGTGCATTCGGGATGGAACTGCAGGCCGTAAGCGGTGTCGCCGTAGCGAAAGGCCTGGTTGGGAAAAACCTCACCGGCGGCGAGCGCCTCGGCCCCAGCGGGCACCTCGAAGCCTCGGCCATGCCATTGCATGACGAAAAAATTGTCGGGAACAAAGTCGGCGCATTGCGCAGCAGGCTGTATCGGGTAAAAGCCAAACTCTACGGTGCCGTCCTCTCGCGGCCCTACGTGTGCGCCGAGCACGTGTGCCAGCAACTGCCCGCCGAGACACAGGCCCAGCACGGGAATCTGCTGGGCTAGGCACGTCTCCAGCCAGCAGGCTTCGTCGGCAAGAAAAGGAGATCGGCTCATCTCATCGATGTTCTGGCTGCCACCCAGAATAACGACCCCCGCGACCTCGACCGTGGGACTCGGCAGGCGCTCGCCCGCGAACGGCTGGCACCAGTGGAGCTTGAAGCCCTGTTCTGCCAGCCAGATCGATGCCCCGTTATCCCGCGGCTCGGGGTTGTGTTCTACCAGGATAATTTTCTGTGGCAAGGGTGGGGTGGCTAGCGCTCGATGTTCAATCGGGTAGTTGGTACAGCCGGCCGAATCCGCCGATAGGCTCGTCGATGCCGGCGAGCCTCAGGGTATGCCAGATCAGCGCGTGGTTCGAGGAGGTCACCGGTTTATCCAGTTCCTGCTCGATGGATGTGACCGCCCCGGCCAGGCGCAGGCTGGTGCATGACAGGAAGACCGCATCGACCTCATCCCGGCGGCCAATCTCGAGGATTGCCGCGCGCAGGCTGTGGGCCGAGATCCGCGCTACCGTGTTGTCATTTTCCACGTTGAAAGAGCCAAACACCGGCACTTCGAAACCCCGGGCTATGATGTATTCACGCACCATGCGGTTGACGTCGTCCCGGTACGGAGTCAGTACGCCGATGCGGCGGCAGCCCAGCGCTTTGAAGGCGGCGAAGGCGGCAGTGATCGGAGTGGTGGCTGCTGCTTCGGGCCGTGTGGCGTGGATCAGTTCGAACACCCGCTCCTCGCCGATCACCATCGAGGCTGAGGTGCAGCCGTAGGCCACTACGTCGAGCGGCATGCCGGGCAGGATTTCGGCAGCGCGTTCGCTGATGTGGCCCGCCATCGCTTGCAAGGTGTCGGGGTTGACTGTCGGTGAGTTGGGGATACGCGAGTGGTAGAACGCGACCCCGGGCAGAGTCACGATCTGGCGAAACTCGTGCTCCATGGTATGGTCGGTTGCCAGCACCACCAGGCCGATCCTGGCCCGCGCGGCGATGCCTTTATCCACCTCGAAAGGTATGTGGTTGATGGTGTGTAAACCTGCACTCGTTTCTTGTTGCGTCGGCATCAGTGACCCCCCATGATCGCCGGGTTTATCCCGTCCAGCGGAATTTCTGGTGTTTTGTTGCCCAGCAGGTCGGCCAGAATGCGGGCCGAGCCGCAGGCCATGGTCCAGCCCATGTGGCCGTGGCCGGTATTGAGCCACAGGTTGCCCCAGTGGGTCTTCCCTACAACCGGTAGTCCGGTGGGAGTCATCGGCCTCAGCCCAGCCCAGTATTCGGGCGCTGAATAGTCGGCGGCCCGGGGCAGTATTTCTCTGGTTGTAGACAGCATGCGCTTGAAGTCGCTCGGTCTGTGGTCGGTGTTGTAATTGCCAATCTTTGCGGTGGCAGTGATCCGAAACCGCTTATCCATCGGGCAATAGGCTAGCCAGTTGTCCTCGTCCAGGCCACCCAGGAGCGGCGGGCGGTGACGGGCGTCTACCGGCAAAGTCACCGAGTAACCCTTAACCGGGTAGATAGGCAGTTTCAGGCCGAGCCGCTTGACCAGGTGTGGACTAAAAACGCCGAGCGCAATCACGAACGCATCTCCCTCAAGGGTCCCACCGGATGTTTGC
>PBTT01000117.1 GCA_002729195.1 Acidiferrobacteraceae bacterium | reverse complement strand
CTGCCAAGGTGGCCGCATAAACAAACGTTAACATCAGGGAGAGAAACGATTTCACTATCGGCATTCCTATGCCTGAAGTGTACTTGGAATATCGCTCCTTCACAAAAATCCGACCTTTATTTGTCCGACACCCCCCATTGATGCCGTGTCTATAGGACCCTCACGGAATCCGGACTATGACTTGAGTCAATTCTTTTATGTTCTCACACAGGCAATTCCCCGACTGGAGCGCCTTTTTCAGGAACGAACCAACTGCAAAAAATTATTTTGAATTCGAGTTGATTCGTGTGGTCAATCTTGTGGAAGAAAGAACGGTGATCGTTTGGCGATTCACTTCGATCAATCCTTCTTCGCATTCACATCAGCAGAACAGATAGTGCTGTAAATCAAGAAGATCGTTATTATACTTTTAGTCGCAAACTTGTCTTTTTTCATATTTACTCCTGTTAATTTTTCTTGTTTATCTTTTCAATAATTCCCATGACCCTTACGCTTTCATGGATGTTGCTTGGATTCGGCATGGAAATCGACATCGCGCAAACTACGCAAGACGGCCCACGCGTTCCATGCATTCCAGAGAACAGGAGACAGACCCTGAAGTATCCGATGTTGGTGGCATTGTGGATGGCGTTCGGACTGACAAGCGCTGCGGCCGAGGATGGTTTCAGGCAATGGATCGAGGCCGAGTCGTACGTCAAACAGCTCGGTTCCACAAAACCGTTCTATGCCATGCCCGGCGCATCCGGTGGCAGGATCGTCAACAACAATTGGGGAGGCAAAGCCGGCGACTTCCTGCAATACGAGATCAGGATTCCGAAGGTCATGACCAGGCTTTACGTGACCCTGAAGTATGCGCGGGCCAGTGCAGGCAACGCTGAAATCGAGTTACAGCTTGACGAGATCACCGTCAAAAAATCAATCCCGCCGACAGGGGGCTGGGGACCGGAACAGGACGAGTTCATCATGGGGACGGATATGTGGTCCCGCGATCAGGAGTGGAATCTCGTTCGGTTCGAATTCCCCGCATGCAAGAAGGGGCCCCATACGCTTCGGATACGCTCTCTAGAGGATGGGTCGAATCTCAACACCGACGGTTTTTTAGTCAGCCAAAAGCCTGTGCAAGATCCGCACGAAGTGCGGGAGCGGATCCGGGAACGGACTCAGGGCGCCGATCGCGCGAAGCTGCTTGCGCCCCACATGGACAAGATCAGGCGCATTGTCTTTACCAAGCATTTCGACATGGGCGGCTCTCATTACGCCTACACGGATGCCGTGAGTAACGAAGACACTCTCAATCCCAGTGGCCAAGTAAAGGAGTTCAACTACAGGGGCGGATCCAGCTTGTGCCTGCTGGAAATTGGCGATGATTACGCCATCAAGGAAACGGTGCTCCTTCACGAAAAAGACGGCGTATTTCGTGACCCGGACGTGTCCTATGACGGGAAGCGTGTTCTCTTCTCCATGAAGAAGTCGGCGCGTGGTGATGACTACCACCTGTATGAAATGGACGTTGAGACGCGGAAAGTACGCCAACTCACTTCCGGCTTGGGTTTCGCCGATTACGAGGGAATCTACCTGCCTGATGGCAACATCATGTGCAGCTCCACGCGGTGTGTTCAGAACGTGGACTGCTGGCACGTGAGCGTGAGCAACATGTACTTGATGAACAAGGACGGAAAGCAGATGCGCCGTGTTGGATTCGACCAGGTGCACAGCAACTATCCCCAGGTCCATCCGGAGACCGGGCTGGTTACCTATACCCGCTGGGAATACAATGACCGCGGCCAGATCTATCCCCAGCCTCTATTCCGGATGTACCCGAACGGCACCCAGCAGACCGAGTTCTACGGAAACAACTCCTACTTTCCCACGACAATTCTTCATGCCCGGGGCATTCCGGGCACGGGAAAAGTCCTGGCCGTCCTTTCCGGGCACCATACCCACCAGCGCGGAAAACTGGCCATCATCGACCCGTCCAATGGACGGCAGGAAACCAGCGGCGTGACGCTTGTGGCACCGGTCAAGAAGCTTGAAGGCATCATCAAGATCGATCGATACGGGCAGAGTGGGGACCAATGGCAATACCCCTATCCGCTGGATGAGAACAACTACCTGGTGACGTTCCGCCCGCAGGGACAGCAGAGATTTGGCGTCTACTTCATGAACAGCAGGGGCGAGCGGGTGCTCCTGGCTTCTGACCCGACGATTTCCTGCAACCAGCCCGTCCCGCTGGCACCACGCCCGGCGCCGCCGCGGCCGTCCTATCCCACGGACTGGCGCAAGAAGACAGGCGTCTACACCATTCAGGACATTTATCACGGGCAAGGACTGAAAGGCATTGCTCGTGGCACAGTAAAGAAAGTCAGGGTTGTGAAGCTGGATTTCATGGCCACTGATATTGGCCGAAAGCAGGGACCTTCGGCCATCAGCGACCTGGCCGCCTGGGATGTCAAGATTGTCCTCGGCGAATCCCCTGTATACGAAGACGGGTCCGCCGCCTTTGAAGTTCCCGCCCGCACGCCGATGTACTTTCAGGCGATCGACGCGAAGGGACATGTTGTTCAAACGATGCGTTCCTGGTCGACACTGATGCCGGGCGAAACCTTTGGTTGCATCGGTTGCCATGAAGACAAGGATGATGCGGTCCCCAACAAAGCGATCACCATGGCGCTGAAGGAGGGGGTGAAACCGCTTGAGCCGTTCTATGACATCACCGGCAAAGGATTCAGTTTCCCGAAGATGATCCAGCCCATCCTGAATGCCAAGTGTGTGAAGTGTCATCAGGGCGGTGAGAGCAGGCTGCCAGACCTGCGGGCCACGCCGGTGTGGGACCAGGAGGCGCGCAAGTTCTGGAACCAGTCCTACCACGTTCTTATTTCCACGGACAGGCCCAGGCCCCAGGCGAATGATGCGAATCAGCGACTCGGGGTCATCGCCGAAAAGTCGAGGTATCTGAACTGGATAGGACGCTGGTCTGTTCCAGTGATGATTCCTCCGTACTCCCACGGTTCATCGCGCAGCCCCCTGGTCGCCCTGCTGGAAAAGGGTCATGAAAACGTGAAGATGACACGGGAGGAAATGGACAAGATTTCATGCTGGATCGACCTGGCGCTGCCACATTCCGGGAAATGGACAGAAGGCATGAAACCTGAAGACAAAGAAATCTACATGAGGGTTTACAAGCGGCGTCTGGACTGGGAGAAACAGGAGGCCTTGAACATCCAGGAGTACATCAAGAACCAGACTAGGAACAAGGCGTCTCCTTGAGCGCTACACCGGCAGGGGGGGCAATCGTCAAAGGTGATGCTTGGCGGCAAGCGGCTTTCGTTTTGCTTTGCTACCGCCCCAGAAGTGTAAACATGACATGCCAGCCGCGCCCGCTGCTGAGGACGTTGGGAAGTTTCTCGGTGGAATCCGCGGGGCCGAATTCGCCCGCACAGTAACTGCCAAACAGGGGGAGCGACGTTCCCACCGAATCCTGAATGGCGGCGAGTTCGTCCTCAAGCCGATCCAGTTTTCCTTTTCGGCCCGCACAGTTGTAAGCAAAAGCGGCGAACGGCTTTACGTTCTGGTCATCGAAAGCCTTCAGCGTCTCCGCGGCGGCTTCTTTCGCGGTCGAAATAACTTTCTCGTTCGACTTTGCCTGCCTGCCGGAAAGAGCCACCTTGAAGTTACCCGACAACAGGATCGCCAGCGCACCGTCAGTATGGATTCGGCCACGGAAGTAGAGAAAACTCTGCCCGGCGTTTTTGTTGACGGATCCGCCGGTAATCGCAAACCGCTTGCCCACGATTTTCTGGACACCGTCAATCAACAATTGATTCTTGGGCGAATGCGCATCGGCCATGAGAAGCAACAGCCGGTCTGTTCCGGTCCTTCTAAGCTGTCTCGCCAGGCGTTCGCCCGCGGCGCCCAGGCGCAAGATGAGCGTTTCTTCGTCCTCTTCCAATGACAAACCCGAGACGCCCATGTTCGGCTCAAGGACGGCGCTGATCGAAATTCCACTGCCGCCGATGCCAACCAGGCTGACTGAATCCATGTCCAGCGGGCCGCCCTGTGAAAAGGAACCGTATGTGGCGAAGCCGAAGATCTTGTCTTTCGGGAAGACAGATCCCACGCCTTTAAGAACGCGGCTTTTGAGTTCCTTCTCCTCGAAACACTCTGTCAGAATAAGGGCGTGCGGTTCGACGGTTCCCATCGACGCTTTCAAGGCCAGGGCGGCCGCCCGTCCGGCTTCGAAAGGATCCGTGTGTTGTGCCGCGGCTGTTCGCATCACGATCTCGCCATCGTCGACGGCCGGTGAAGTCGTCAGCGACTGTGAACCGGTCGACAAGCAACCCGCGGTGAAGCCGAGCAGGCATCCAATTCCAATCAACGTGCGCACTTTGTTCATCATTTTTCCTCTCGTTTTCGGTTTCAATGTATGGATGAGCAGAACCCCCATTCGATCCTGCTGTCAAAGGGAATCGTCTTCCCCCATTTGGCCCCTTTCCAACGACACCAGGAAAGAGGTGTGCGGCGGACGGGTGGCAACCGCATGACGCTGCCCAAATCCCGTACGCCCGTGCCATCCGGGTCGTGCACGAGCAGGGAAAAGAAAAACTCTCTTCCCTCCGTGGCGCGAATCTTCGTCATTCCGGAAAGTGGAACCGATACCTCGTAGTAAGTCAGTCCCTTTTTTCCCTTGACCGCCACGGTGGCGTCCTCCACTTCCGGGGCGTCCAGTTTCTGATGTTGCTCCGCCCGAGATAAATCCAGACCCGGTTCGATGAGTTTGAAACACTTGCCCCGGTATCCAAAACCCTTCAGGGGCACGACAAGAAATTCATAACGTTCCGCCTTTTTGCCGGCGGTTCCCGTCCTGGCGATTCGGGGTGAAAGGGCGAATTGCACCGCGTCGAAGGGATCCTCCTGTTGAACTTTTGAGCGAGGGACCAGTTGATCCTCCTCCACTTCCACGAAAACACTGAAGTACTTTCTGTTCCAAAGTGTCCGCACAACCGTCTTTCGGCCCTGTTGAACAAAAGCAATCGGTATCGAATCCGCCCAGTCCCTGATATCCCCGTCCACCTTGGGTTTGCCGTGGGGCGCGCTGGCGCACACGACGCTCTGTTTAAACGAGAATTCCTTGCCATCAACCGTTGCCGTGATTTCAAAGGGATAGCCATTTTTTTTGAGGTCGGTGGCTTTCTCTATGGCAAACGGAATGCGTTTCGTTTCGCGGGCTGCAAGGTGGATCGCCTGACTGGCCGACTGTACGCGCCAGCCGTCGGGGAACTTGACCCGGACCTTTCCGTCGCAGGGTGTCTGCTTCGGGTTCTGGACCTCAAGGTGAATCACGGGTCCCGTCGAAGGCGGCACTGTTAGATTCTCCGCGCGAATGAAGATTGGCTGATCACCGTAAAGGACGGGCGCAAGACATGGCGGGAGGAATGACAATAACCCGACGGCCGCCATGAACGGGAGACGGCGATCTGCAACAAGCTTCCAACGGGTTCTTGTTGCTGCTTTCACTGGACTACTCCACTCTTGGGTTGTGCGGTCTGCGATACCGGTTTCTGCCCTTCCTTCAGGAGCACAACCTTCAAGGGCTCACGCCCTGCCGCTTTGGCCGCATTATCAGCAGTAAGGTTCGCAGCAGCGAAGGGCAAAATGAAAATACTCGTTCGTATGCGTTTCATGTTTCGCCCCCGGAAAACAGTGTTCTCATTATTATGGTCGAATAAGTGGGAGACTTTGAAACTCATGTTTTGGCTTGTCCATCAAACTATTGCGCGATCTGACTACGCAACCAGGCGGTGCTGGATGCGAGAATCTCTTCGGTGCCGAGGCACTCGATGGATAGTACGCCATCCCAGTCCGCGGCTTTCATCAGTTGAATACACTTGCTGATATTCTCAGCGTTAATCCCGGATCCGATCGGCGATTCAGACATGGCGATACCCGTGGATTCGTCCGTCGCCTCGGCCGCGAGATTGGCAGTCACGTCCTTAATATGCAGGTGCTTGAGCCATGGCAGAAAACGCTCGAGGAACTCCGGCGGATTCTGGCCGGCGAAAAAGGTGTTGCCGGTATCGAAGTTCAAGCCCAGCCAGGGCGAGTCAAAGTGATCGAAGATCCGGGCAAGTATATCCGGATTCGTGGTAAAGGGTCCGTGCGGTTCGATGTTGATTGTGATTTCATAATCCTCCGCCCATTCCAGGATCTGCCTGTAGTTCTGGATGATAATGGCGATGGTCTCCTCGTCGCTATAGCCCTCGGGTTTGAACTGACCATCGGTCGTGTCGACGCAGGGGCAGTCAATCGCGCTTGCGAATTGGATGGCGCGTTGCGCGTAACGAACGCCGAAAGCGGCGCCGAGAGGTCCCGAGATGGGGAAGCCAGCGTCGATCTGAGAGACTTGTAATCCCTTTTCATCAAGATAGCGACGCAACTGAATCGGATTGGAGTCCAGTGAAATAGTAGGCGCGTAGCCAAGTCCCTGAATGAAGTCCTGTCCGTCGACGACCCCGAACTCGATGTAGTCCAGTTCCAGTTCCCGGGCAGCAACTACCGCCTGCTCAAGGGACCCGCTGAGAGTCCGCCAGTTGTCCGTGTGCATGCCAAGCTTTAACATGATGCTCCTCCTGTTTTTAATTGTGGGACTGTCTTAGCTGAAACTAATGTTTCTATCTCAGCTACCACTGTTTAAGCTGTTTGTAAATCGATTGACGGTTGCCTCCCGACCGTCTTCCGGAGACTTTTCGTCCATGCGGATTGCGGTCAGCGGTGACTGTACGTTTTCTCGTCCACCGGCCCTGGCCGGATGACCCGCGGCGCGGTCTTGATTCTGGGTTTGATGGACAGCCAGTCGACGCCCTGGAACTTCGGATCGTTGATCTGCCGAACTTCCTCGTCGCCACGGTACGGACACATCGTGTCCACCCAGGCGATCAGTTTTCGCAAACTAAGCGCGTCAACCTTGACCTTGTAATGTTTGCCGCTGGAAGCGAGATCGATCAGCGGGCTCTTGTAGGAAAGTCGCGTCATGGGTTTCGGCGTCTGATACGCGACCGGATCGCGCGTGTCGTAGCCTTCGACCATGAGCATGCCCGCGATTCCAAATCCCGGCGGCGCGTTGGCCGGTTGACGATACGGTTTGCCCCAGGTCGGATTGCCGGTCAGCAACCAATATGTTTGGTCGAAACCAAGCTTGCCGGGACGTGCCGACAGATCGAGCGTCTTTGTTGCATCGCCATCGCCTTCGTGACACTCGCTGCAATAACGTTTCAGAACAGGACGAACATAACGCTCGAAGCTGACCGTATCCTCGCCCCAGGGAGGTGGTGTGATTCGCGTGGGATGACGGGCGAGCGCGACGCGTGTGTAACTCTGCGGCGTGCTGCTGCGCGATTCATGGCAACCGACACAGCCGCGGCGTTCGCCGGGCATGACGCCGGTAAAGCTGCGCATGGTTTGAAGAGCGCGGTATTGTTCATCGAGTAATTGAAAATGAAGCGGAATGCCCGACGGCGCAAAGAACGAAAGCGATCCATCCTTTTCAATCGGAACGGTGCCGAGGATTCGCTTGACGCCTTCCGACTGCACACCTGAAACAACGGGGCCTGTCGAAATGTAGGGCCGCTTGTACCAATATGTGTAGGTCTTGGCGTCAATGGTCAACACGCGCAGGAATCGTGCCTTGTCGCGCAACGCGTCCG
>PBTT01000123.1 GCA_002729195.1 Acidiferrobacteraceae bacterium | reverse complement strand
GTCGGTGAAGCTGTTGCCCTGCGCGTCCTTTGTTGTGTGCGCGTATTTCCTGTAGCCGGCAGGGGTAATGTCGTTGGCAAGCAGCCTTGCGGAATCCTTGTGCACAAGGGCGAATTCCAGGAAGGCAGCCTCGGTCACCAGTTTTTTGGCTTTCGCCTGGTCGGCCTCGGACAGCCCGGGCAGCTGAACCATAATTTTGTCGTCCCCCATTGTCCTGATCTCCGGTTCAGCCACGCCGATGGTGTCCACGCGGGCGCGCAACACTTCCACGGCCTGATCGAGAGCGACTTTGGTTGCTGAAGCCTTATCCAAGTCGTTGGTGTTCAAGTTGCTGGTGTCCAACGCCACGAGGAACGATGAGCCGCCTTTGAGGTCCAGTCCGAGTTGAAGTTTCCCGGCCACCTTTTTCTGCAGTGTTTGCAGGACAAGCCGGTTGTCGGGGACCTGGCCGCGGAACTTCAAATTGGGGGACCAGGTGTAATTGCTTAGCACCAGGCCGGCGTTCTCCACCGCCCCTTGTAGGATGCCAAACTCGTTGCTGTTCTCGTCGTTCGGGTCATGGGCTTCCTTGGCCGCTTCGTATGCCTGTTCGAATGCTGCATCCCTATTGGTGGCCTTGCCGAACTGGTCGATCAGTTTTCCGGACTCGTCCCGGAGCGGCCACATCTCGGTTCCGGCCCAGCCGAGAATGAGAACCAGGAACAGGAATCGGGCGATGTTGTTTCGTTTCACGGTTGTGGGTTACTTGTTGTCCTTTAAATCTGACTTGTCGGCGATCACGCGCTCGATGGCGTGTTTCTCCACCTCAAACTTGCTCTCGAGCGAGCGGATCGAGACGGTGGTGTCCTTGACCGACTGCACGGCGCCCACCACGCCGCCCCGAGTGACCACAGAGTCACCGGACTTGAGCGCTCCCACCATTTTCGTGTGCTCCTTGGCTTTTTTCTGCTGGGGCCGAATGAGCAGGAAATAGAAGATGACAACCATCAGGATCATGGGAACAATGAATTCCATTGGGCTGGCTTGCGGTTGACTCTGCGCGAACAGAATCAGTTGTGTGGGGTCGTAGCTCATTTCGGCTCTCAACAAAAGGGCGGGAACCATAGTGATCGACAGTTCGAATGCAAGCGTTTATTGGGGTTTTCTACATTCTTTAACTCGCTTTTGGCTTTGCTCAAGCGCTGAGGAGTTTAGAGGTCTATGCTTGCATGATACCGGTTATTTTGTAATCTCGCCGGACATGTTCTTGCATCTTTTTTTGGGTTGCCGGGGCAGATTGTGTGCACTTGGTATGGTTTGCACCGCTTGGCTCAGCCCCATGGGCGCTCCCGATTCGGGTGTGGACAAGGCAGGGCATTGGGCGTGGAAACCGGTCCGGCAGAATGTCCAGCCGCCACAGGTCGATCCGGTTGGCAATTCGGACTGGGCAAACACCTCCATCGACCGGTTCATCCTCTCGAAGCTACAGGCCGCTGGGCTTACTCCCAGCGTACCGGCTGCCCGCCGCACTCTCATTCGCCGACTGCACTTTGACCTTACCGGCTTGCCGCCCACACCGGCGAAGGTTGAGTCATTCGTCGACGACGGCTCTCCCAGTGCTTACGAGAGTCTCGTCGAGCGTTTGCTCGCCTCGCCGCACTTTGGTGAACGCTGGGCCCAACACTGGCTCGACTTGGTGCGCTTTGCTGAAACGCGCGGCCATGAGAGCGACTTTCCGATTCCAGAGGCTTATCGCTACCGCAACTACGTCGTCCGCGCCTTTAACGCCGATGTGCCATACAACGATTTTGTCATGGAGCACATAGCAGGCGATCTGGTTGAAAATCCCCGTACCGATCCGGCCACTCGTCGGAACGAGTCCGCGTTGGGTGCCGGCTTTTGGCACTTGGGCGAAGCCACTCACTCACCGGTGGACATCCGCGGCGACGAGTGCGACCGCGTGCACAACCAGATTGATGTGTACTCGAAAGCATTCCTCGGCCTGACGATGGGTTGTGGCCGCTGCCACGAACACAAGTTTGACGCGATTACAATGGAGGATTACTACGCTTTTGCCGGGTTCCTGCAGAGTTCCGGCTTTTACCTGAAGGATGTCTCCGATCCGGTGGCGCAGGATTCGGCTTACAACAAATTGGCCAAGCTGCGCGCCGACAGCGAGTCGGGGCTGCTGCGCGAGTTTGCTGCACTTGTGGAAACCAAGGTTAGCCGCTTGGCCGATTATCTCCCCACCGCCGCTGAAATCCTTCGCAACATCCCGAAAGGCAAAAAGGATGCGCCCAAGCCAAGCGATTACATCGTCTCGCACCCGACCGTGCAGGAAGCGGTCAAGGCCCAAAAACTTCAGCCGGAAAAACTCGCGGCTTGGATCGCATACCTTGACAAGGCCCGCGGCAATGTCGCCGACCCGCTGCGCAGCGTGGCACAGGTCGCGCTTGGTCAGGCGAAGGTCGACGTGCTGGCCGCAATGCGGAAGTTGGAGGCCGACTCCACCTCGCAGGTTGAGTCGATCAAGATCAATGTCACCATCGAGGAGGGCGAACGCAATTACGTGAAGAGCGAGCGCGACTGGACTGCCAAGGACATGGTTGCCGATTACCGCCGCAAACAGGGGCCGGAAGAATGGTTCACCGGCGGCAAGCAGTTCGGCACCGGGCCGATGTCGGCCGGCGCGCCGGTGTTTGGTACCGACTCCAATCGGCCCATCAAGGAATTCAGCGAGAACGGTGCCGCTCGCAGCGACGTGTTGAGCACACGCCTCACTGGCATCATTCGCACGCGCACGTTTGCCGTGAACGGCGACATGCTGTGGTATCGTTACAAGGGCAAGGCCGATGTTTTCCTCGCCGTCGATTCGCACCGGCAGGTCGCTGGCCCGCTGCACGGTATCGTACGCCAAAAACTCGACAGCAAGGGTGATGAGTGGAAATGGCACGGCCATCGCGTTCGCGACTACATCGGTCACCGTGTGCACGTGGAATTCAAGGCGAACGGTGAGTTCGTGCTCGAGCGGGTGCAGTTTGGTGGCAGCGAACCGCCGGTCGTGCGACCGGTTAACTCGCGCTTGGCCAAGTTGCTTGAAAGCGATGGCGACTTGGCCAATGGCTTGGCCAAGATTTTAACAACCGCCGCCAATAACCGAGCCGCTGGCCAGGTGAATCGTGAGATGGCTCAGTTGCTCAACTGGGTGATTCACCACGAAAATCTTCTCGAAAACCCGGCTGACCTTGACCAAGTGACCGCCAAGTTCGCGGGATATTATAAGGCTAAAAGCGATATAGAAAGGACCATCCCCGGGGCAGTTTGGGCGCTGACGCTGCTCGATGGCAACGGCGAGGACGAACCGGTGCTCACACGAGGCAACCACCGTACGCCGTCGGAGGAACTGGTGCCACGGTCATTTCTTGAGGCCTTGGGCGGGACGGATCGTCCGAAGCATGGCAGCGGCCGCATGGGCTTGGCCAGGAGGATGGTTGATCCGGGTAACCCGTTTGTTTCGCGCGTCGTGGTGAACCGCGTTTGGCATCACCTGTTCAGCCGGGGCATTGTCGAGACGGTTGACAACTTCGGGGCCATGGGCAAAGCACCCACGCATCCCGGGTTGCTCGACCACCTCGCGTCGCAGCTCATGAATCGTGGCTGGTCGATTAAGGACATAATTCGCCAGGTTGTTCTCTCGAGTACGTACCGGCAGTCGAGCAAACCGAACGTGGCCAGTGCCGAGGTGGACCCGAACAACATCCTGCTGCACCGCATGCCGATTCGTCGGTTGGAGGGTGAGGTGATCCGCGATCAACTACTGGCGATCTCGGGACGCATCGACAAGCAACAATTTGGCAAGGGGCCGATGGTGCACATCACGCCGTTCATGCGGACCAACCGCAGCCCTGGTGGCAGCGGCCCGATGGATGGTGCCGGCCGACGCAGCATTTATGTCGAGGTGCGTCGCAATCATCTTGAGCCGATGCTAACGGCATTCGACAAGCCAACGCCGTTTACCACGATAGGCAGGCGCGTGGTATCGAACTCTCCGGCCCAGCCGCTCATCATGCTCAACAACGAGTTCGTACATCAACAGGCTGCCCTGTGGGCTGACAGGCTGCTCAAGTCCGGCATCGCCAGTGCCGGCGTCGGCAAACTAGTGAGCCTCGCATATCAGCAGGCGTTCGGGCGTGAGCCGGAGCCGTGGGAGTACGGCGTGGCTGTGGAGTTCATCGAGCAGCAGAGCAGCGCAAATGGCGGCGATTCTCTCAGGCAACCGCTCACTGACCTTTGTCATACCCTCTTTAACGTGAAGGAGTTTGTTTTTGTCAACTGACATGGAGTTTCTAGCCTCAGATTCTCATTTTTCGGCTGGAGCGGGCTACGGCGTCGATTGTTCACTGTGCACTCTAGTCCATGAAGCGGTTTAACAACGGTTGTCAGAACCATCTGCAGCGACCGCTCAGCCGGCGGGAAATGTTGGGGCGATGCGCCAGTGGCTTTGGTGCCGTGGCGTTAAGCAGCCTCTTGGCCGACCCAGCCTACGGCAAGTCGAAGTCGCCGTTTGCGCCGCGCAAGCCGCACCACGTGTCAAGGGCTAGGAGCGCCATTTTCCTCTACATGGATGGCGGGGTGTCGCAGGTCGACTCGTTTGATCCGAAGCCGCTGCTCGATCGCGAACATGGCAAGCCGTTCGCCGCAAAGATTAGCCCGACGCAGTTCGACAATATCGGCACGACGTTCAAGTCACCGTGGGCATTTAAGCGATACGGCCAGTGCGGCCTTACTGTCAGCGATATTTTCCCCCATGTAGGTGCGATGGCGGACGAGTTGTGCGTTGTGCGTTCGATGACCTCGAAATTCTCCGAGCACAACAGCGCGAACTTTTTCCTGCACACAGGCAACGGTGTGCAGGGGCGTCCGAGCATGGGAGCATGGATGAGCTACGGACTGGGCACACAGGCAACAGATCTACCCGGTTTCGTGGTGCTCAACGGTGGTCTCGTGCCTTCTGGAGGCTGGGATAATTTTGGGAACGGCTTCCTGCCTGCAAGCCACCAGGCGACAGTGTTCAAGACCGGCAAGGAACCGCTGGCCGACATCCGCCCGCGCGAAAGCCGGCCCGGCGTGCAGCAGGCCAAGCTGGATCTGCTAGCCAAGCTTGATCAGGGTGTGCTCGACCGGTTGGGCCATGTCGATGAACTCGAGTCAGCGATCGCTAACTACGAAATGGCGTACCGCATGCAGGCTGCCGTACCGGAGTTGATCGACATCAAGGGCGAGACTGGGGCGACTCGCAGGCTTTACGGACTCGAGGCCAAGTACGAGCACACGCGCACGTTCGGCCTGCAGTGCCTGATGGCCCGTCGGTTGGTGGAGAAGGGGGTGCGATTCATCGAGTTGACCTGCCCTCGCATCAGCGGCAACGACCGGTGGGATGCACACGGGGGCCTTACCAAAAACCACGGCGACAATGCCCGGGCCATCGACCAGCCGATCGCCGGGTTGCTACGCGACCTCAGGGCTCGCGGCTTGCTGGATGAGACTCTCGTGGTCTGGTCGGGCGAGTTTGGCCGGACGCCCTTCGCGCAGGGCAGCGACGGTCGCGATCACAATCCGTATGGTTTCACGATCTGGATGGCCGGGGGCGGTGTCAAGCCCGGTGTCACTTATGGTGCGACCGACGAGTTTGGCTACCACGCGGTGGAGAACAAATTGGAGATCCACGATATGCACGCGACCATGCTGCATTTGCTTGGAATGGATCACGAAAAAATAACATACTTTTTCGACGGCCTCGATATGCGTTTGACTGGTGTCAGTGGTGTCGTTGTGCGCGATATCGTTGGCTGATCCATGCCAGGAGTTTCCACCGTCATTGTTGCAGCTGGTCGGGGCACACGGATGGGACATGGCGACAAGCTGTTCCTCGAGGTCGCCGGCCTACCGCTGGTTGGTCATACTTGGCGGTGTTTTGATCAACTTCCTGAAGCCGATGAAGTCATCGTTGTCATTCGCGACGAAGCAAAACCGCTGTTCGAGAACTTGGCCAAGCGCATCAATGCGCGGAAACCGTGGTGGCTTGTCGCCGGTGGCGCAGAGCGGCAGGAATCCGTCTGGAACGGCATCAGCGCCACCACTGCCGAATCCGAGATAGTGGCGATACAGGATGGCGCGCGGCCTTGCACGTCGTTGGCCGCGATTCAGTCCGTCTTGGTTGCAGCACGCGAAATGGGCGCAGCCGTCTTGGCCAAGCGGGTGAGCGACACGCTCAAGCGCGGGGATGGCCTAGCGCAGGTTGTTGAAACAGTGGACCGCGAAAACTTGTGGGCTGTTCAGACGCCGCAGGCGTTTCGGCGGGAAGTGATCCTCGCCGCCTTGGCCAAGGTGCGCGATGAGGGTCTGTCGATTACTGACGACACCGCCGCCTGCGATGCGATTGGCCAAGCGGTGAAACTGGTCGAGTGCGATCAGCCCAACCCCAAGGCCACCACGGCGGCGGATTTGCCGTTTATCGAGTCTTTGCTGAAAGCCGCTTCTGAGGCATGGGAGTGATCAACTCCCTGCGCCGAGTAGCTTGATCAGAGCGGCGTCTTTCTCCGGACCTGACTGGAAGTCGAGTGCACGGATGTAGCGCGGCTTCTCATCCTCTGTTGTCTTTTTATCGAGGAGAATCTTGACCAACAGGTCGGGGGTCTTTTTGGATCGCGAACGCCAGACGATGTCACGTCCGGCCTTGGTGTCCCAGTTACTTCCGACCGCTTCGAGCCAGGCGCCAAAGAATTTGTTCTGCTGACGATCCAGTGCGAGGCCAAGCGCCTCGAGGTACCAGCGATCCGCGCCATCGTGCTGTTGGGCGAGCTTGGCCCAGAGCGTCGGGGCATCCGGGGAGTCGTTGTGGCGAAGGGCGATTGCGCATTCGCGGCGGACAGCAGAGTCTTTGTCGGTGACCAGTTGCTTCACCAACGGAATCACGTCTAAACCGCGCTCGCGGGCGATGCGTAGGCCTGTGATCCGAATGTCGGGATTGGCATCCTTGAGCGCTGCGCTGATGTATTTTTTCTCCAGACCCTTGATGCGGGCGAGCAGGTGCAGTGCGCGGGCGCGCAGGCGTTGGTTATTGCCCCTCCAAAGTTTGTCCAATGTGCCTTCTGCCTTTGCGCCGACTTTGTTCAATTGCTGCCAGGCAATGTAGCGTGAAGCCATGTTTGGCGAGGACAACATGCTGAATGCGGTACGCTTTTGCGGCAGAGCGTAACGGCTATCGCCGCCCTTGGGCGTGAGACGGTAGATGCGGCCGGTCATTTGGCCCGGTTTGTGGTCGGTCATGTGGTGGCCGCCGACGTGGCCATCGTGCCAGTCCGAGACGAACACCGATCCGTCCGGAGCTGTGCAGACATCCGACGGGCGGTACCACGGATCCTCGCTTTGCAGCATGTTGACGATCTTGGCCTTGTAGCCGGCGCCACTTCTTTGAACCGGATATGCACGGACCACACGAGGACCGGCATCGCAATGCATCATTTGACCGCGGAAAACTTCCGGCAGCAGGTCGCCCTCATAAAGGGTGATGCCGGTCGGTGAACCCTGGCCGGTCTGCAGCAGGTTGGGCATCACGCCGGGATCGTTTTGATGCCAGTGTCGCGAGGGAATGTCCTTCTCCCAATGGGTGCGCTTGGTGCCCCAGCCGCGTCCGGTCAACTCGTCAGTGTAGCCGTAGTTGCCAAACTCCATCACGTAATTGATGCGCACGCCGCGGTTGCCGTCATCATCGTTGTCCGACTGCCAAAGTGTGCCGAATGAGTCGACTGTTACCTCGAAGTTATTGCGGAAATTGAAACCAAGCGTCTCCACCTCGGAGCCGTCGAGGTTGCAGCGGAACACCAACCCATGACGGTATGGCTTGCCGCGGCCGTTCACCTCGTTGCCGGCCTTGTCGACGATGAATTTTTTGCCATCCGGCGTCTTCAACTGCCCGCCACTATTACCGACGTTGAAATACAACTTGCCGTCTGGCCCAAATACAAACGCGTGCGCGCCATGGTCGTGATCGACACCGCCGATACCGTTGAACAGCACCTTCGGTGGGCCGTCGGCCTTATCGTCCCCGTTCTCGTCTGTGAACAGTAACACCTTGGGTGAGCAGGAAACGATCACCTTGGTGCCCAACACAGCGATGCCCAGCGCGGCGTTCACATCATTGCCCTGATAAAACGTCTTGGCTGTGTCTGCCTTGCCGTCACCATCGTTATCCTCAAGGATGCGAATGCGGTCGCCCTCCGGCTGGATCTTGCCCCATGGTTTAAACAACCGGTAGTTGACGCCTTCAGTAACCCACACGCGGCCCTCGGCATCGATGTCCATGTTGGCTGGATTTACCAGCAACGGTTCGGAGGCAAACAGCGTGGCCTGCAGCCCGGAGTGGGGAATCAGCATTTTGGCCTGCTCGGCAGCGGCGGCCGGGCCGTGGCGTTGCGCGGAAAGATTCGTCGTCAGCGACAAGGCTGCGAGAGCGGTCAGGGTCGGTTTGATCCAGTACGATTTCATGTTCAACAAGTCTCGTGAAACGATTTGAAGCGCGATGAAGCCACAAATCCGCCCGGCGTACAACCCATCGCTCTCGCTCGACTCCGCTTGGTCAAGCGCGGTACGCTGCCACGCCGATGCCGCCCGCCGCGCTAACTGCCGACGCCCCATTTTCGCATTTGAAGGATCTCGACTACTCGGTCGTGCAGCAATGCATGCACTGCGGCATGTGCCTGCCTACGTGCCCGACCTACAACGAGACCAAGCTGGAGCGAAACAGCCCGCGCGGCCGTATCGCGCTCATGCGTTCCATCGCCGATGGTGAACTCGAAGCCACAAGGGCTTTCGCCGACGAAATGTACTACTGCCTTGGCTGTCTCGCCTGCATGACGGCCTGCCCGGCCGGCGTGAACTACGCTGAGCTGTTCGAGCATGCCCGTGCCGAGGTCGAGGAAAAGAAGGTCATCGTCTCCTCCTGGCGCAGGCTGGTTCGGCGCGTCACGCTCAAGTGGCTGTTCACCAAGCACACTCGCCTCAAGCTGCTCGGCCGGTTGATCCGCCTGTACACTTCGCTTGGTCTCAAGTCGATCGTTCGCGGCAGCCGCGTGCTCAAGCTTTTGCCCCGGCGCCTGGGCGAACTAGAGGCGATGACGCCGGAGATTCAGCCCAGGTTTTCCGACGAACTCATCCGGCTCGAGACGCCGGCAAGGAGCGAGAAGCGTTATCGTGTCGCCATGCTCACCGGTTGTGCGCAGGACCTGATTTTTAGCGATGTGAACCGCGACACCGTTGAGGTGCTGACCGAGAACGGCTGCGATGTTTACACGCCGCGCAACCAGGGCTGCTGCGGTTCGCTGCACGCGCACAACGGCGAATGGACCATGGCCCAGCAGCAGGCGCGTGGGATGATCGACCTGTTTCCACCGAGTGAGTTTGATGCCATCATCAGCAACGCCGCCGGCTGTGGTTCGCACCTCAAGCATTACCACGGTCTGCTGAAGGAGGACGGAAAATACGCCGACTTGGCCAGGGAGTGGGACGCTAAGCTGAAAGATATCCACGAGTGGTTGGTAGAGATTGGCGTGCGTGAGCCAAGTGGAACCGCACTTGGCCAAGCGCAAAAGGTCACCTACCACGAAGCCTGCCACCTTTGCCATGGCCAAAAGATCACTGCGCAACCGAGGCAGATCCTCAAGGCGATCCCGGGACTGGAACTGACCGAATTGCCGGAGAGTACGTGGTGTTGTGGTAGCGCCGGCATTTACAATATCACTCAACCGGAGATGGCAAACAAGTTAGTCGAGCGCAAGGTCGCTCACATCCTCTCCACCGGTGCGGAGGTCGTGGTGATGGGCAACCCCGGTTGCTCGCTGCACATCACCAACGGCTTGGCCAAGTGCCAGTCGGATATCCAGGTCTCCCATCCGATCACCCTCCTCGCTGAGGTGTACCGCAAGGAGGCAAACTGAAGTCCGCCGGCTTTACGCGGGCAGGGCGGGCCGTTACGATCCGTGTGTCCTACCAGTTTTCAGATGAAAAAACTTGCGTTGCTTTTCACCTGCCTGCTCGCGCTTGGCCAAGCGCAGGCGGGGCCATTGTCACCCCGAGAGTCACTTGGGAAGTTCGAGGTTTTTGACGATCTTGAAATCGGCCAGGTGCTGGCCGAACCGTTGGTGGAGCAGCCTTTGTTCGTCAACTTCGACGAGCGTGGCCGGTTGTGGCTGGTGCAGTATCGGCAGTACCCGAACCCGGCCGGGCTGAAGATGACCAGCCGCGACGACTACTGGCGCGTGATTTACGACTCGGTGCCGGCTGCGCCGCCCCATCATGTTCGCGGCCGGGACAAGATCACCATCCACGAGGACACTGACGGCGATGGGGCGTACGATCGACACAAGACGTTTCTCGACGGACTGAACATCGTGACCTCACTCGCTCATGGGCGCGGCGGCGTGTGGGTGCTCAACCCGCCGTACCTGCTGTTTTACCCGGATAAAAACCGCGACGACATCCCGGACGGCGATCCGGTGGTGCATCTCGCCGGCTTCGGGCTGGAGGATACGCACTCGGTAGTGAACAGCCTGCGCTGGGGGCCGGACGGATGGCTCTACGCGGCGCAGGGCAGCACGGTGTCGGCGAAGGTGCGGCGGCCCGGTCTTGAAGGAAACGTGGTCCGGTCGATGGGTCAGGGAATCTGGCGTTATCATCCGGAGACGCGCCGTTATGAGTTTTTTGCGGAGGGTGGCGGCAACACGTTCGGCGTCGAGTTCGACGCGCAGGGGCGCGTTTTTTCCGGGCATAACGGTGGCGACACACGGGGGTACCACTATGTGCAGGGCGGCTACCTACGCAAGGGCTTCACCAAGCACGGGCCGCTGAGCAACCCGTATGCGTTTGGGTATTTTAACGGGATGCCGCACAACAAGGTGCCGCGCTTCACGCACAACTTTATTGTGTACGAGGGCCTTGGTTTGCCGGAAAAATATCTAGGCAAACTCTTCGGCGTGGAGCCGATGCAGGGCCGTGTGGTGATGAGCGACCGCACCCCTATCGGTTCGTCGTTCAAGACGCTCGACACAGGGCATCCGATTCAGTCCAGCGACAAATGGTTTCGCCCGGTAGACATCAAGACCGGGCCGGACGGCGCGGTTTACGTGTGTGATTATTACGACGAACACATCACACACCGCCGCCATTACGAGGGGAAAATCTCCGTCGAAACCGGCCGCGTCTACCGGCTGTGGGCCAAGGGCAGTAAGCCGATGCAGCCATTCAACCTGGCCAAGCGGACCACGCCCGAGCTGGTCGGGCTGCTGAGGCATGCCGACAAGTGGCACCGGCAAACCGCGCTGCGGCTGCTGGCCGATCGCCAGGACGCCACCGCTCTGCCGTTGCTGAAAGCCATGTTGCGCGACGAGCTTGGCCAAGCGGCGCTCGAGGCGTTTTGGGCGGTCAATTTGTGCGGCGGGTTCAACCCGGAATTTGCCGCGGACACGCTTCTGCATGTCAACCCGCACGTTCGCGCGTGGACCGTTCGTTTGCTCGGCGACGACCGGCTCGTATCGGAGTCCGCGGCCGCGGCGCTGGCCGGCTTGGCCAAGCGTGAGCCACACGTCGAGGTGCGCGGGCAACTGGCCGCCACGGCCAAGCGACTACCGGTCGGCCAGGCACTACCAATCGTCCACGCCCTGCTAGCGCACGACTCGGACGCAGGCGACATTTATCAGCCGCTGATGGTCTGGTGGGCGCTTGAGTCCAAGGTCGCCGCGCATCCGGGCGAAGTGCTGGAGTTGTTCACTGATGAGGCACTTTGGCAGACATCGCTCGCTCGCGAGCATATCTTGAGCCGACTCATGCAGCGCTTCACCAAAGCCGGTTCGCGCCCGGATTTGCTGGCCTCCGCCCAGCTGTTTGAAATGGCGCCCAACGCCGAGTCGGCGAAGATCCTGATGGCCGGCTTCGAGCAGGCGTACAAAGGGCGGTCGATGGCGGCGTTGCCGGAGCGGTTGATGGTAGCGATGGCGCGGCACGGCGGCGGCTCGTTTGCGCTTGGTCTGCGGCGTGGCGAGGCCAAGTCGGTCGATGAAGCGTTGCGGGTCATCGCCGATGCGAAAGCCGACAAGCTCGTGCGCCTGCAATACACCGAGATTCTCGGCGAAGCCCCGAACGCGAAGGCGATCCCGGTGCTGCTCGGTATCGTGAAGAGCGAGCCGGTCGCCGACCTGAAGCAAGCCGCGTTGGGCGCGCTCAAGCCGTACAACGATGCGCGCATCCCGGAGGCGGTGCTGGCCGTGTACGGCGGGTTGCCTGACGGCCTGCGCAAGGCCGCCGGTATGCTGGTGGCCGGCCGGGTGGATTGGGCGCTCGAGCTGCTGCGGGCGATCGATGCCGGCGGGCTGGCGG
>PBTT01000116.1 GCA_002729195.1 Acidiferrobacteraceae bacterium | reverse complement strand
TGGGACGATATATCCGCCGCCTCACCGGTGCCGCTTCCCGGGGTAAAGCGCCGGTCGCCGGCGATGTTGACCCCGGCGGGAGTACCCTTGGCGGCAGTGTACTTCTTGCCGGCAAAGCCAACTGACTGCTCTTTGCCCGATTTGCTTTTGAACTTGACTCTGTCGCTCTTACTTCCGACTTGGGTATCGCCGTCATAGCCGGCAGTCGGATTCTCTGGAGTACCGAAAAATCCGGCCGAGCGTTGCCAGACTTTGGCGTCAGCGATAAGGCTGGCGGATCACGGTCTTCCACTTGGCCGGCGCCGCTTTGCGTATATCACTTAAATAAATCTCGTGGTGGCGCCCACAGAGCACACGACCCTCACTGGCGATGAATTGGTGCACCCGCTCGACAGTAGGGCCTTCTTCTGAAAACGGCCCGAGGTGCAGGGTCTGGGCCGCCTGGCCCTCGGTGAAGGATTCGAAGCGTAATTTTTCGAGCGCGGCAAGTGACTTTTTCTTTGTCACCTGGGCAATGGCCTGCGCGTAGAGTTCCTCGTCGATGAACTCGGGCTGCATAATCATGGCGCTCCAGCACCACTCGTCCTTGCGGCCTTCGGTGAACGCGGTCGGGTCATCGGCCGACCACAGCGCCTCGAGCGGCAGCACACCATAGTCAAGTTGCCGCGGGCCTTTTTTGATCATGAACTTCAAGGTGTAAGAAACGCTGAAAAGCGCCTCCACCGCGGCGGCAAAAACCTTGGAGCCAGGGTCACCCTGACCGTCGGTCATGATGAAATTAAACGCCGGCACATCTACCGTGACTACCTTCTTGGCCGAGGGCCGGTAAAGGGCGGCGAGCTCTTTTTTATAATCAATTTTTTCCACTTATCGGTGCCGTATCTCCCGGGGCGGTTGCGCAACTCTTAGCTTGACTGGGCTGGATCTTAACGCACTGCGTGCGCAGAAAAATTTGCCGGCTCAAATTTTCGAGTCGCGCACATTTAGAGCTTTCCCGCTTTTGATGGGGCAGAAAAGAATGCCCCGGTAAACGTCCCGGGGCACTCTTGACCACAACAACTGGCAGCGCTCGATTACCCGTCCTGCTCGTCGGGCAGAATGAGGTTGAGCACAACGGCAAGCAAAGCTGCCGGCAGCAAGCCCGATGTCAGCAACAGAGGCAGGGTATGCCCACCGACGTGCTGCATAGACTCGGGTACCATTTTCAGGCCCAGGCCTACCGACAGTGATATTGCCAGGATAAACATACTGCGTTTGTTCCAGTTGACATCACTAAGCATATTAACTCCGGCACTTACCACCATTCCGAACATCAGTATTACACCGCCGCCCAGTACTGAGATGGGCATCGAAGATACGATCGCTCCAACCTTCGGAACCAGTCCACAGATAATCAGGAAGACAGCCCCGAGCGTGACTACCGACCGGCTCATCACGCCTGTCAAAGAGACCAGGCCAACGTTCTGGCTGAAAGACGTATTGGGCAGGCCACCGAATACTCCGGCGACAGCTGTGCCCAGGCCATCGGCAAAGGTGCCACCACTTAGCTCCTTATCCGTTGCTTCTCGTCCAGCACCACCTTTGGTGATGCCCGAAATATCGCCAACGGTTTCAATGGCGCTGATGATGCACATAAGGCACATCGCGATGATTGCAGCAAAGTTCAACTCAAAGCCATAACTGAATGGCTGCGGCAAAGCAAACCAGGCAGCGTTGGCTATTCCAGAGAAACTCACAGACCCCATGGGTATGCTGACAATATAGCCAACGATCAGGCCTACCAGGATCGCCGCACTCGAGAGAATACCCTTGCTGTAAAACTTCACGCCCAGGGCTACCACGATAACTACCAGAGCCTGAAACCAGTGGCTCGCTGAACCCCAATCGGGCTTGCCCTTGTTGAAGTCTCCCGCACCACCGGCAGCATATTCAATCCCGATTGGAATCAACATCAGGCCGATGATCACGATGACAAGGCCTGTAACCAGCGGCGGAAACCAGTTTCGAATACGGCCAATAATGGTGCCGATGAGTGTGTGAAAAATACCGGCAATGACGATGCTGCCAAACAAAGTCGCCATGCCGGCGGTTTTGACGATGGGAATCATTACCGGGATGAAGGCAAAGCTGGTACCTTGCATCACCGGCAACCGTGCTCCTACCGGGCCAAAACCTATGGTTTGCAACAGCGTCGCGATACCGGCAAACAGCATGGACATCTGGATGAGGAAAATGGCATCGGAACTGCCGAATGCAAATCCTGCTGCGCCGCCAATGATGATCGCTGGAGTGAAGTTGCTGACAAACATCGCCAGCACGTGCTGCAGCCCCAGCGGTATTGCCTCTGCCATAGGCGGTGCGTAGTCCGGGTTTCGTGCGTCTGTCATATTGAGGAATCCTCGTGTGGATAGGGGAGTACCGCACTTGTACTGGACGCTGCTAACCGCTATGCGGCACAGGGGCAATTATAGGTTTTTCAGCCATTCAGCGCGATTACTAAACCTTGGGCATGGTTAATCATTGGGTTAGGCTTGTAATTTGAGGTGCCGGATGAATCTAACCGACCCAGAATCGCGCCAAATCTTTTCGATAGTGTAAAACCTGGTCGTTTGTAGGTATTGAAAAGAACATCAGCTGTCTCCAAGAGGTTGCTGATTGCTTCACAGGCCTTGGTCGTGGCGAGGCTGCGCAGATTGGAAGAAATAGCCCAAGCTTCTCTTCTTATTGTTAACGCCGCTTAATACTTTTTTCAGTGAGCGCCCCATCCCAGTAGAACTTTTTCAGCATGTTTGTGACAGCCATCACATACATCTTTTTTCATACTGCTACATTCCTTTTCCACTGAAATGAATCGAAAATGAATGATAGCCATGAGGATAATAGTTATGAAAAAAATTGCACTTCTAACAATTGCGGCTGCCCTATTTGGCTCTGCCGCTTTACCTTCCGTTGCGGTCGCGCAACAGGAGGGGAACCTTCGTTACTCAATCACAGTAGCCAAGTTCAAGAATGAGGCGAGTTGGCACGGCCAATGGAGTGTTGGTGATGGCTTTGCCACCATGATGACCGATGCGCTTCAGGAATCCGGCAACTTCATTGTGCTCGGCGATAGCGGGATGCGCGAAGATTCTATGAAAGAGCAGGACCTGGTAGCCAGTGGGCGAACTGCTCAAGGCAACAAATCCGCCAACATCGGGCGGCTGACCCCTGCACAGTTACTCGTTCGCGGATCAATTACCCATGTTCAGAAAAGCACAACCGGTGGTGCCGGCGGAATCAGAATTGCCGGCGTTAAACTCGGCGGGGGCAAAGACAGCGCCGAAGTCAACATCACCATCTACCTGGTCAACTCTGAAACCGGGCAGGTTGCCGCCTCTACACGTGTTGTCGGCAAATCTGAACGGAAGTCGTTCTCTCTTGGTTACTTTGGCTCAAAACTCGGTGGCCTCACTGGTGGATTATCAGGGTTTGAAAAAGACAACGTTGGCAAAGCCTGCCAGGATGCCGTTGGCCAAGCGGTGGCATTTCTGACTGAACAACTTGAGGATGTTCCCTGGGAAGGCACTATTATTCTCGCTAAGGGAAGCAAGATCGTGATGAACCGGGGAAATCGTGAAGGAGTCCGTGAAGGCATGGTATTTGTCGTTGGGGATACTGAAGAACTGGTAGACACTGATACCGGTGAAGTCCTCGATGTAGAGGTTACTGAAATCGCCAAAGTAGAAGTCTCCAGGATTAAGGATAAGATTGCGTACCTGAAGACTGTTTCGGGCGATATATCGGAAATTCAAAAAGGAATGTCAGTCACCCCGGCAAGTTAATACCGCTCGGTTTTTGCTATCGATATTGCCCTGGCAATGGTCGGCCAGGGCAGGGGCGATGTAAGGGCTTGCCATATTTTCCCGGCGTCGAGAAGGCACGCGGCAAAACTCGGCTAACTTTTTAGGGCTTGCACAAACGGGCGCATATAGTTGTGCCAGGCAAGCGACACAGCAGTTTTTCGAACGTTTACCTGGCTACTCGATAGCGCAACGTTAATCATCATCTGATCTGATGACCATCTTGCCCTGCGCAAGGCTGGCATCAAGATCGGTTTCATCAACCTCCTCGTGCACCAGGTTCTGGTGACAATCAATGCAGGTAGCGCCCTCGGTCAGCATCTTCTGGTGCTCCTCTTCTGCCTCACCCGATGGCCGGGGATCTCTGTGGCAATCTCTACAGGTAACGCTGTCCCAACGCTTCAGGTTCATGCGGGCATGGTGCGCCATCTCCAGCCGGCGCTCGTTGAACTGCTGCTCTGACGAGTAATCGCCGGTCATCTCCAGCCACAATTCGCGTACGCCATCCAGAATGTGCGTTTGCACCGCCAAGTGGAAGTTCCCTATACCCTGGGGTATATGGCAATCCTTGCAGCCAGGATCGATGCCCAGAGCACTATAGTGGTCCGATTCCCTGAGTTCGTCAGCCGGGTATGACATGGAATGGCAGGAGGTGCAGAAAGTTGTCGTCGAAAGAGCGGCCTCGCCACCGATCACGACTGCCACCACTGCCAAGGTAATGATCACCGACCAGAGTATGGCGACCCATTGACGCCTGCAGGCCTGCACCAGCCGCCCCATACCCGTTATTCCCCACCCAGCGGCTTGGCCGCGTCCTGGAATTCCTGATGGAACGATGGCAGCGGGGGACCCGTGAATACGCCTTCCAACTTGAAGTGCTGGTGCATTGCCTTTTCGTTACGCACGTACTTGTCAAAATCAAACGTGTACTTAGCGTCCACCTCCGGCGTAAAAGGCGTGTAGGGCTCTTTTGCCCCGGCCCAGGAGGATCCCTGGTAGTTCAAATGGCATGCATTACAGCGGTCGATAAACTCGAACTCCTCCCCTTTATCTACCAAGGCCTGGCGCGGCATGGTTTTCCCTTTCTTTTTGTATTTATCTGCAGCTTTCCTGTGCAAGCGCCGGTACTTCTTTCCCGGTCCATGACAGGATTCACAGCCTACGCCAACTAGAAACTTGCTCGGATCCGCTATCTCATAGCCGCCTTCCTGGCCATAACCGGTCACATGGCAGGCCACACATTTTTCATCTGCCGTATAGTCCTGGTCGGGATCCAGTCCCGCCTTTTCTTTGGCCTCGGCCTTGGCGCCCGCCTCAAGTGACTCGAGCGCCTTGGCGTGACCCGTCTGGCGCCAGGACTTGTACTGGCTTTTATGGCAACCGCTGCATTTTTTTCGGCCGTCGTATGAAAAATCTTCAGCAACAATAGCTGGGGAGATAGCCAAAAAAACGACACTCAACAGTACCGTAAAAACAGTTGTTCCCATTTTTCCCGTGAAGGACATAACAATCGATAAGTAGTATCTGAAATCGCTCAACCGTTTACCAGCGGTTGGGCTGATATCTTAGAGTTTTCCGTCGACAACTTTGGTTCCAGTTTATACACCCAGTAATGTTTCTTTTGGTAGACAAGATCCAGCACCCCGGCCTGGATTGGATCGGACGTGGTAAACGGCAGCAACTTGGCTAGCAGCGTATTCTGGCTCTTTTGGTCGGCAAGAAAGTAAACCCGTACGGTTTTCTTGTTAATCGGCTGAATGGCATAACTTTCATAGCCTTCCTCGTTAAGCCACTCTTTTATTCGCCCGGCGATGCCGTGGATGTCGTTACTTTTTGGGAAATCTCGAAAGCCGATAGCAAATCGCTCCGGGTACATACTCCCCAACTTATATGCGTCTCTCAAATCTAGAATCAGAAAAGCGTCTTCGCGCGCCCCAGTAATCTGTCGCAGCAACGCGGCGCCAGTTGACTCATCAGCAAGAAGAGCCTGCGTGAATTTCTCAAACGCCCGGGCCTTTGTTTGACTTTCGTTGACGCCCCAAAAACTGGTTTCAAGTGCCCGAATCACTGGCCTGAGCGGGTTCCATTCCGCTGGCAGAATCAACGGCTGAGACAGATGTTCGGAAAACGGGTAGTTCCGGTCTGTTAGTACATCCAGACGGGACGACACATCCCACCACGCCAGGAGCAGCGAATCAGTCACCGAGTGCTTACGGATCGCCTCTGCCAGAGTGGTCGTTTCCTGAAAGTCGGCGCTGACATTAATGAACGGCTCGTTCAGGTCGCTGTGCCAATCTAAAAGCACAGGGCTAGAGCCCTCGGACTCTGCTACATGGAGTGCAACAAGGGGCTCGTCCGAGGCTTCCAAGCGAAGCTCGTACTTCTTGATAAGTAGATCGGGGTATTGCTCCGGGGACAATTTCAGGGCTGGAAAGTCAGCCACAGAGCCCTCGGCTACAAGAACATATTGATATGGTGGGGCAGGCGGCTTGAACTCATTCCAGCCCAACCACCCAACTAACGCCAGACCTCCCGCCAGCAGCAAGCCGGCCGCCAGCGGGAGGCCCTTGATTCTCTCTAGCATCGGTCAGCGGGGCCCCATGCAGGGGCCCCGTCTAACCGAGGTGGAAATTCCCGGAACTATATTCAGCTTTCCCTACTTTTGGAAAGATTACGTTTACGCCGGTGATATCCCGCCAATAACATGCCAGCCAGCAGCATGCCTACCCCCAATCCACCCAGTGACGCCTTTTTCAGGTTGGTATCCGGGATCAACAAACTGCTCTGTTTCTGGGCTTCAAGCGCAGCGATACGGTTCTTTAAATCCGCCGTTTCCCGTATCGTCGTGTCCATATCCATTATGTCGGCGTAATCACCCATCAACGATGCCCAGCCGTTGGAATAGGTGTAGTTGCCCGGATTAAAGTGGGCCAGGCCTTTGTAGAGCTTGATGATGTCGTGCTCCCACATCTCGGTATACACGCGTTCAATGCTCGTCGGGTTATTACCCCTGGCCCAGAACAAGCCATAGAACCCGCCTGCCGCGTCTGCTTCAGGTGCCGGTGGTGCGGGCCGATTGGTCTTCTGACCCACTAACAGGCCTTCATCGTAAAGATCATTCACAACCTTTTTGGCCGCTTGCTCGTAGACCAGGCCCTGCTTTATCCCATTGTCGACCTGGCTCAACATTGCCCGGGCAAAACTCTCGGAATGACAAGTTGTACACGTCGTCACCCATGCTTCCTGACGGCTCGTGAACCATTCATGATCCAGGTTATCAGCAATTGCAGGAACCGGGTTGAACGCCCAGCGAACCTTGCGCACTACGTTGTGACTGAACTTGCCTTCGTTCTCCATATGACAATAGGCACAGGTCGGAGCGGTTTGACCGCCTTTAGTGATAGCTTCTTTCAGTTGAACTTCCCAATCCCATTGATCGCCCATCGTCTGGTAAACAGCACCGTGCTTTGACACCATGTAGTTTTCGAATTCATTGTGATCGACGCCGTTGTGGCAGTTCGCACAAGCTTCTGGCTTGCGGGCTTCGGCGGCCGAAAACTGATGCCGCGTATGGCAGGTATCGCACCTGTTTTGATTGATATGACAGGCAGTGCACCCTTCTGCAATTTCGCGCTCTTCCATGCCAGCCCAGATTGCGGTTTCTACATTGGCTTTGTAGTCAAGCGCGTGGGACGGACGGCCGGCCGGCCATTGCCCCTGGGGCCAGGTGATGGTATCGCGCTCGGATTCACGCTCAGCAAACTCCTGAAGATGGCATGTGCCGCAAACATCAGCGGTAGGCATACGGATATCCTTGGTGTGATCCGCCTTGGCAGTCTGGCGCACTCCTACGTGACAATCCATGCAGCTGACATCACTTAACTGCTCGCCCTCTGCAAGTGCTCCCAGAGAACGAAGGTTATTCTCGACAGTTTCCAGCTTCTCTTTCTTGTAGTAGCGACTGTCTGTTGGCGACATGTTGCGGACTGCGTTTAAGTTTGAATGGGTGCTCTTTTTCCATGCAACAACATGCCCGGGTGTCTCGTCCGTATGACACGTTACACATTCCTCGCGCGTTGATACTTCCTTGACGGAGCTCGGTGATGAGTAAAAAGAAAGCGGATCAAGGTACGCGCTCATCGCGATCGGCTCCCAGTACTGAGCATGAGAGCCCTTGCCAGCACCCTGGGCTGGGTCAAGATAGCGCTCGGTCAACTTGTCATAAAGTTGCTTGGGTGAGGCCGATTTGGAAATACCGAGGGCTTCATAAGTCTCCTTCGGAATATCGGCTTTGACGCTTCCTGTACCAAGCAGGAATACCAGTGCCAGGACAGAAACCCAGATTTCGCTGTTTGAGATTCGCTTCACCATGACCCTCCTTTGAACCTGTTGCCAACCGTTGTTGTTTGCTGGTCTTCTCAACCTATAACAATAAAAAATTCGTTGGATTTCCGAAGAGCCGTCAAATGAAAATCTGATGGGTCCATTGATGCCAATCAATGGTGTTACTATGGTGCCATCAGTCATTGGCTGATGAACCTAACAGTGGCGGAAAATTATGCGCATATGTCAACCATCACCTTGTAATCGGTGCACTGGAGGAGTCCTATGCAACTGGCCCTGAAACTTCGGCCGGAAAGCAATACGACGCTGCAGAACCAGTTGTTCGCGGCAATCCGCGAGCAGATTCTTCAAGGCAAGTTGAAAGCTGGCGCAGTGATGCCCGCCACCAGGGTCCTGGGCGAGCAACTAAGCGTATCCCGCAATACGGTCGTGCTCACCTACGAACGCCTGGTCGCGGAAGGCTACCTGGAGAGCCGCCCAACGATAGGCACTTTCGTTACTTCTGCACTACCGGAAAATGCCTTGTTCTTCAAAAGGCTCTCGGATAGTGGCTCCGGTTTCGCTGACCAAGACGCTGGTGAGCGTTTGACAGCGCGCCATCCGATACTCTTCCAGGGGCGCGCCCAAAAAGTGGTCAATCCAAATCAGCACAAGCTGTCGGCAGACTTCTGGGTAGGCAGGCCAGATCCACATTCATTTCCCCTTAAATCCTGGCGGCGGCGCCTGTTACACCAGTTGGCCACCGCTGGCGCCAACCTGACAACCTATAACGACCCCGGCGGAATCTGGGAGTTGCGTAAAGCCATTGCCGACCATTTGGGTCCTGCCCGAGGCATTATGGCAACACCAGAACAGATAGTAATAGTCAGTGGGAGTCAGGGCGCCCTCAATTTGGTGGCGCGGCTATTGGTGAATAAGGGGACAAATGTCGTTATTGAGTGCCCGTCTTACCAGGGTGCCGCTTTCTTATTCGAGAGTTTCGGCGCCAACCTGATCCCGGTACGGGTGGACAAGCATGGCCTTAACACCAAGAAATTACCGCGCGAACGAGCTGACCTAATATTTGTTACCCCATCACATCAATACCCCATGGGTGCCACATTACCACTGCATCGTCGGGTGGAACTGCTTGATTGGGCCTGGGAAACCGGCGCTTATGTTCTGGAGGACGATTACGATAGCGATTTTCGTTACCAGGGATCCCCTTTGAGCGCCTTGTTTGGCCTGGATCAACATGGCAGCGTTATCTATATGGGCACTTTTTCCAAGTCGATCGGGCCGGGAATTCGTCTTGGCTATCTGGTATTACCCCACGATCTGGTCGAGCCAGCACGAACTGCCAAGGCGCTGCTGGATAATGGTCATGCCTGGCTTGATCAGGTCACTCTTGCTGACTTTATCTCCAGCGGCAGTTATGCAAGGCATCTACGTCGCATTCGACACACCTACTGGAAGCGGCGCGATTGCTTAGTCGACGCATTGCAGCAACATTTCGGTGATGTGCGGCTGACAGGTGCAGAAGGCGGTATGCACATCGTCTGGCACCTGCCGAATAATTTGCCTACTGCAATAGAAGTCCAGACCATCGCCGAAAAGGCCGGTGTGGGTGTTTACGCGCTGGAGGCTGGTGCAGCAATTTGCCTCCACGGTAATGAGTGCAGTCAACGCGCCCTTATATTTGGATATTCTTCCCTGACCGAATCGACAATACAAAAGGGCATTACGCTGCTTTCCGAAGCGCTCAAGGCAAGCACATAAAACAATTCAAAAGCGATTGCTATATCGACCGCAAGGCGCCGGCGGTTGGTCGCAGCGCCCCAGACCGGCAACCTGCACCGCCGTGTAGGCCGCAGCAAGCTCTTGCCGGGTTGTGGCCCAAGCGGACTCGCCGGCGCACCTCGTGCCTGGACAGCCCCAAATACGCCCCTTGGAAATTCTCGATGCAACACCTGGCGTCCATCGTGCTACGCTAAATCCTCGGCAAGTCGACGACCCCCACTGGTTCGCGGAGTAATGTTGCGTAAATCACTGAATTTTTTGACGATTAATCATGGCACAAACCCTGAAAATATTTGTTTTATCGGTACTTTTAATTATTAAAACAATTTGTTAGATTAATACAGTTGGCGTGTTCCACTACGCGTCAACTTGGTTCCAGAAAATACTTAAGGAGGAACTTCATGTTCACTATCAAGAAAATCTCCCGTGGCACACTGACAGCCACCCTAATGCTTTTTGGATTGTTGCTCGCGGGCACCTCGGCCCATGCCGGCCCGATGATAGATAAGATTCATTTCATCATCCCTGGTGGCGCTGGCGGCGGTTGGGATGGGACGGCGCGTGGCACAGGCGAAGCTCTGACTGGCTCCGGCTTGTTAGGGTCCGGCAGTTACGAAAACATGTCGGGTGGTGGTGGTGGCAAGGCCATCGGTTACATGATCGAGAATGCGGCCAGTAACCACGGCACGCTGATGGTCAACTCAACACCGATCATCATCCGCTCTCTGGTCGGGCGCTTTCCGCATAACTTTCGCGACCTGACACCGATTGCCGGCGTCATCGGTGACTATGCTGCACTCGTAGTCAAAGCCGACAGCGATCTGAAAAACTTCGGTGACCTGGTGGCAATCTACAAGAGTAACCCGGCCGATCTCGCGGTTGCGGGCGGTTCCGTACCGGGTGGTATGGACCATCTCGTTGTAGCCATGGCGTTCAAGGCCGCCGGCGCCGATCCAAACAAGGTCAACTACCTGCCCTTCGATGCCGGTGGTAAAGCGATGGCTGCTTTACTGTCTGGCGAGGCTGATGCCCTTTCGACCGGACTGGGCGAAGCCCTGGAACTTGCCAAGGCAGGCGAAATCCGCATTCTGGTCTCAACCGCAGGTGAGCGTATTGCTGAAGCGCCAGATGTTTCGACACTGGTAGAGCAGGGATACGATGCAACTTTCGTCAACTGGCGTGGATTTTTCGCAGCCCCCGGTCTTCCGGCTGATGTGCGTCAAGCCTACATCGACATTCTGGGTGCCATGTACGACAAACCCGAGTGGGAGGCCGTGCGAAAAAGAAACGGCTGGGTGAACATCTATAATCCAGGCGACGATTTCGTCAAATTCCTGGAGGCCCAGGAAAAAGTTGTTGGTTCGCTGATGAAGGAACTGGGATTCCTGTAAGCATCTTGGTTATTCAGAAGTACTGTGATCCGGCCCGACCGTATCGTTGCGCTTTTATTAATTGCTTTTAGTATCGGCTATGGCTTGCTGGCTTGGAATTATGCGCTTTTGCCGTTCGAAGAGCAGATGCCGTTTAAGCCCAACACGATGCCGGTCGGGCTCGCGATCGCTGGAATTATTCTTGCTGTTGCGGTATTGATCTTCCCTGGAGGCCACCGCGGCCTCTCGAGCGATGCCGATGGATGGCGCCGGTTCGACTGGATCTCGACCGGCGCCATATTTCTTTTGATGGTGCTGTACGCCTTGACGCTTCGGCCCCTCGGCTATGTGCTCTCGACAACTCTGTTCCTGGTGCTCGGAGCAATCGTCCTGGGTGAGCGGCGATTTACAGTACTCATTCCGGTCGCGGCGATCACGGCCTACGGCACCTGGTACCTTGTCCAACAAGTGCTTGGCGTTTTCCTGCGGCCCTGGCCGGAGCTTCTGATCTAGCTCATGCTCGAGGGCATTCTTCAAGGGCTGACCACAGCGCTGTCGTTCTACAACCTGCTCATGGTAGTGATTGGTTGCCTGATTGGCACCTTCATCGGCATGCTGCCGGGACTTGGCCCGATGTCGATCATTGCGATCATGATTCCCGTCGCAATTCAACTGGGCAATCCTGCGGCCGCATTGATCATGCTGGCCGGTGTTTACTATGGCGCAATTTTTGGCGGCAGTACTTCTTCGATTCTGATCAATGCGCCAGGAGTTGCCGGCACTGTGGCGACATCTTTTGACGGCTATCCCATGGCGCGCCAGGGCAAAGCGGGTAAAGCGCTCACCATTGCCGCCATCGCGTCCTTCTGTGGTGGCACGGTGGGCGCAGTGCTGCTGTTCGGCTTCGCCCCGGCGCTATCCAGTGTGGCCATACTGTTCTGGTCTTCTGAGTACTTCGCGTTGATGGTCCTCGGTATGACCGCCGTTGCCGCTTTTGCCGGCCGTGATCAGGTTTTGAAAGCTCTGCTGATGACGATCGTCGGGGTGATGCTGGCTACGGTCGGTGAATCTGCCCTGCATAACGCGCCACGATTTACCCTGGGGTTGATGGATCTCCAGTCCGGGATCTACTTTGTCACTCTGGTGATGGGTCTTTTTGCCCTGCCCGAAGCGTTGTTTCTGATTCTTCGACGGGGCAAGGGTGTGGTCGAGTCTGACAAGCTTATGAAGATTGAGAACTTACGGATCTCCAAGGCTGAGGCCAAGCAGATGGCGCCAGTTATCGGGCGGCAATCGATCGCCGGTTTCCTGATCGGAGTGCTGCCGGGAGCAGGAGCTACCATTGCTTCGTTTCTCGGTTATGCGATGGAACGAAATATCGCGCCGGCAGGCGACCGGAAACAATTCGGCAAGGGCAGCATCAAGGGCCTGGCCGCACCCGAAACCGCCAATAACGCAGCCTGCACCGGGTCTTTTGTGCCCCTGTTAACTTTAGGTATACCGGGGTCCGGCACCACAGCAATACTTCTGGGCGCCTTAATTGCCTTGAATGTGTCCCCTGGCCCAGGACTGATGACGGATCGGCCGGAGGTTTTCTGGTCGGTAATTATTTCGATGTATGTCGGCAACCTGGTGCTGCTGATGCTGAATCTCCCGCTTATTCCGTATATCGCTCGATTGCTTGCCGTGCCCCGGAACTACCTGGTGCCGTTTGTCTTGTTTTTTGCCTTGATTGGCTCGTATATCGGACAAAACAACCCGACCGAACTACTGATCATGATTGGGCTTGGCATTGTGGCTACAATCTTTCGCTTTACAGGCTTCCCTCTGCCGCCACTCATCATTGGATTTATCCTGGGCGGAATGATGGAAGACAATCTGGGCCGGGCTATTAGAAGATCCGGGGGGATAGAGTTTCTTTGGGAACGGCCAATGACGCTAGCCTTGCTGATACTGGCGCTGATTCTGCTTATTGCGCCCTACTTGCTCGACAAGCTGAAGATTCGTGAGCGCTTGATGTCGAACTAGTTTTCTGTTGTGCGCAATTCTGACTCCAACCCTACTCCGATCCACTCACATAGGCTCACTATCAGCACGTCACCGATGCAGATGAAAAAATGTATCAACAAAAGAACATTAAATTGAAATCAAGACTCATCCGTAAACATTTTATGGCAGATGGGATAGTCCTATCTTTTTTTGTATCTTCTCTGCTTATATTTGGAGGAAAAGATATACATGCTCAGCAAAACCAAGCCGACAAAATATTCTTAGGTGGGAATATCATAACTGTTGATGATAACAATCCTGAAGCCCAGGCTGTTGCTGTTCATGATGGAAAGATACAGGCGATAGGGAGCGAAACGGAGGTATCAAAATTTAAAGGCTCTAAAACAAAAGTTATTGATCTTAAGGGAAACACACTGCTGCCCGGCTTTATCGATATTCATACTCATCCAATTCTATCTGCAATTATGGGAGAGACTATAGATATCTCCGGGTTCAATCATAAGAATCAAGCAGAAGTTATGGCAAGCCTTAAGAAAGGCATCGAAGACAAAGGAAGCGGGAAATGGGTTCTTGCCTATGGATGGGATCCGGCAATTCTCCGAGACCTGGAAGCTCCAACATTGGAAGAGCTGGATCAAATAGCACCCGAGAATCCTTTATTCATCATTGCCCAAACTCTGCATTCTGGTTTTGCTAACAGCCTGGCACTTGCAGCAGCTGGAGTCACCAAAGATACGCCCAACCCTGAGGGTGGATATTTTGACAAAGATGAAAACGGTGAGTTGACTGGACTCATTGTAGAAGTTGGCGCAATGGCAAAATTTTTTGGTGCTACACCCAAATATCCTCGGGCCGCTTATGTCTATCTACTAACCAAGCAAATGGAAACTTACTCAAAAGCCGGCTATACCACCATTGTTGCGCCTGGTCTCGTGCCCATTATTCCCAAACACATTCAATCGCTTCAAGAGGTTGCTGAACATCCAAATGCACCGGTCAGAGTCTTTACTTACCCTCTGTTCGATAAACTGGAAAAGAGCAATTTCAAACCTGCTCAAGGTAATCATCAATTCAAAGTTCTAGGACCAAAATTCTGGATTGACGGCTCTCCTTATGCAGGTGGCATGGCCATGAACGAACCCTATCTCGACAACGAGTTTACCCGCAACAGGTTAGGGATAAAGTCTGGGAATAAAGGACACCTAACTTATGATGATGAAAGGCTTTCATTCTTAGTCAATAAATTTCATAAAGAAGGGTGGCAAATTGCAGCTCATGTTCAAGGGGAGCGGGCAGCAAAGCAATTTTTGAATGCAGTTGAAGTGGCACAGCAGAGTTTCCCCC
>PBTT01000115.1 GCA_002729195.1 Acidiferrobacteraceae bacterium | reverse complement strand
CGCTCATAAAGAGCTGAACTTGAGCGCGCAACTTTTCCACTTTGGGGGAGTAGGCAAAGTCCATGGGTTTTGGAGTTTCTCCTTAACAGGTAATCTGGGTTGGCACAGTGTTTTCGCTATAAAAGCAGGGCCTGCAAGGGCTTGGCTTCATGGCTTGAGCACGATTTTACCGTTGACCTTGCGCGTAGCGATCATTTGCAGTGCTTTTGCAGCATTTTCAAGCGGTAAAACCTCATGAATGTGCGGTTGTAGTTTGCCCGTTGCGCAAAGGTCAAACAGATGCTGGTGGTTCCGTCGGGCAGTTTGGGGTTCGCGCTGCACAAAATTGCCCCAAAATACACCGACCACGCTGTAGCCCTTGACCAGCGGCAGGTTCAGAGCAAGGTTTGGAATGTCGCCCGAGGCGAAGCCGATAACCAGCCAGCGGCCAGCCCAGGCCAGTACGCGGCTCAAGGGCTCTGCCAATGATCCGCCGACGGGGTCATAGATCAGGTCAACGCCGCGGCCGTTGGTCAATTCGCGCACCGCGGCCTTGAGGTCACCACTGCGGTAGTTGATGCCAGCCTCGGCACCGTGGCGCTTGGCGATATCGAGCTTCTTTTCGTTCGAACAGGCGGCAATCACCCGGGCACCCAAAGCATGACCGATCTGCACGGCCGCCAGACCGGTACCCCCGGCGGCGCCGGTCACCAGCAGCGTTTCTCCCGGGCGCAGCTTAGCCCGCTGGCTGAGGGCGTGATAGGCAGTGCCATGGGCACAAAGCAGCGCAGCCGCTTTTTCATCTTCGACGCCAGCGGGTAGCACATAGGCGTTGCTAGCAGGCACCGCAGTCAATTCCGCGTAAGTGGTAAAGGCTGGGTTTGTCGCAGCCACTCGATCACCCACGTTAAGGTTGGTTACGTTTTCACCGATGGCGTCGATTACTCCGGCACACTCGAGTCCTGGAACGAAAGGCAGTGTTGGCTTGGCCTGGTACAAGCCCTTGACCAGCAACAGATCCGGGAAGTTGACGCCAACGGCGCGCGTGCGCACCAGAACTTCGTCTGCTCCAACTTCAGGCCTGGGGTATTCGCGGTAACTGAGGTTGTCGAGGTCACCAAATTGTTGGCAAACGATAGCTCGCATCAAGCGTCCCCCTGTTCAATAATCTCGAGCCCCAGCTGGGCCAGCAGCGGGGCCATCTCGCCAACCCGGGCCGCTGCATGGCTCGAAGCGGTGCCTTCCAGCGCCCGCTTGAGCACACCCTGGCAGATGGCTGCCAGACGGAAGAAGCTGAAGGCCAGGCAGAACGGCCAATCGTCGATCTCGCCAATACCGCGCAGGTCACAGTACTGCGATAGGATCTCCCGCTCGTCCGGAATCCCCAGCGCCTGGCGGTTGATGCCAGCGAGGCCCTTGATCTGCTGGGCTGGTGGCATGCGCAGGCACATGCAGTAGTAGGCAAGGTCGGCCAGCGGGTGACCGAGGGTCGAGAGTTCCCAGTCTATGACCGCCTGCAGCCGCGGCGAGCCCTGCTCGATGATGAGGTTATCCAGCCGGTAGTCGCCATGAATCAGCGTATTTTGTCCGTCGGCGGCGGGCAGGTGTAGGGGCAGCCAGTCCAGCATCTCTTCCATGGCGTCGATGCGGGTGGTTTCGCTGGCCCGGTATTGTTCACTCCAGCGCGTGATCTGTCGGGCAAAGTAATTGCCGGGCCGGCCGAAGTCGCCAAGGCCAACGCTCTCGAACTCAATACAGTGCAGCGCCGCGAGCACCCGAATCATGTCTCGGTAGAGCGCGCCGCGCTCTGCTGCCGTTAATTCGGGCAGGGTAGGGTCCCAGAAGATTCGACCATCTTCGAAACTCATCACGAAAAAGGCGGTGCCGATTACCTCGGGGTCCTCGCACAGCAACAGCGTCCGTGGTACCGGCACCTCGGTATCAGCCAGTGCGCGCATCACCCGAAACTCGCGCTCCACCGCATGGGCGGACTTGAGCAGTTTGCCCGGCGGTTTACGCCGCAGCACGTATTGGCCCTTCGAGGTATCAAGGAGGTAGCTGGGATTAGACTGTCCATCACTGAATTTTTCTGCACCAAGCAGATTGCCAAATCCCGAAATGACACCGGCGAGGTAGGCGCCGAGCCGGTCGATGTCAAGCAGGTGGTTCGTGGTCACGAAACGTTTGTATCTGCCGCAGAGCCTTGCTGCAGGCGTTCTTTTTTTTGCCGCCGCCACAGGCGGGCATACAACCCATCGCGGGCCAGTAGTTCGGGATGGGTGCCACGCTCGACGATCGCGCCGTCGTCAAGTACCAGGATTTGGTCCGCGCCCACCACGGTCGAGAGTCGGTGGGCGATAACCAGCGACGTGCGGCCCCGGGAGATCTCCTCGAGGTTGCGCTGTATCTCTATCTCGGTGTGACTGTCGAGTGATGAGGTGGCCTCGTCGAAAAAAAAGATCTCGGGCTCCTTGAGCACCGCCCTGGATATCGCCACGCGCTGTTTCTCGCCACCGGAGAGTTTCAGGCCCCGCTCGCCGACGCGCGTCTGATAACCCTCCGGTAGCGTACTGATAAACTGGTGAATGTGGGCGGTGCGGGCGGCATCGACAATGGCCTGCTCGTTGGCCTGTGGGTCACCGTAGGCGATGTTGTAGTGGATGGTGTCGTTGAACAGCACTGTGTCCTGTGGCACCACACCGATGGCGCGGCGTAGCGAGTCCTGGGTCACCTCGCAAATGTCCTGGCCGTCGATCAGGATCCGACCCGAAGCTGGATCGTAGAAGCGCAGCAGCAGGCGGCTGATGGTCGTTTTGCCCGCCCCGGTGGGGCCGACGATGGCCACCGTGCTGCCGGCAGGCACCCGGAAGCTCAACCCTTTGAGGATGCACCGTTCCGGGTGGTAGCCGAACACCACGTCTTGGTACTCGATCTCACCTGGACCTGGCCCGAGTGGCCGGGCACCTGGTGTGTCGGCGACTTCCGACACCTCGTCCAGCAGCGAAAACAGATTCTCCATGTCTACCAGCGCTTGACGAATCTCGCGGTACACCGTGCCCAGCATGTTGAGAGGCACTGCCAGTTGCATCAGGTAGGTATTGACGATGACGAAATCACCCACGGTCATTGCGCCATCGCGTATGTCCAGCGCCGCCATGGTCAGCATGATGGTGCCGCCGACGATCACCACTGCCGCTTGGGCGGCGTTCAGCAGCGACAGGCTTTCGCGGGTGAGCACGGCGGCGTGCTCGTAATCACCCAGGGCCTGGTCCAGCCGCTGTGCTTCGTGTGTCTCGTTGTTGAAGTAGCGCACGGTCTCGAAGTTCAGCAGGGCGTCGACTGTGCGGCTACTGACTTCGTTGTCAGCCTGATTCATCTGTCGCCGAATGCGAGTCCGCCAGGCAGTAATGGCGAAAGTCAGCCATACGTAGAGCGCGATAGTAACCAGGGTGACCAGCGCGTAGGACAGCCCGAACAGAACCCAGAGGATGCCGCACACCAGCAGCACCTCGACCACCGTCGGCACGATGTTAAAGGCGACAAAAGACAGCAGGAACTGAATGCTGTTAGTGCCCCGGTCAATGAAGCGGTTCAGCGCACCGGTTTTGCGCTCCAGGTGAAAACGGATTGACAGCACATGCAGATGCTGGAACACGCGCAGCGCGAGCCGACGTACTGCGTTTTGCGCCACCCGTGCGAAGAACGCATCGCGCAGTTGGTTGAGCGCTAGCGCTGAGAGGCGAAAGGCTCCGTAGGCGAGGATCACTGCGAGCGGTATGCCAAGTACCAGGCCGCTTTGGCGGTCGAGACTGGACAAGCGGTCGACCGCATCGCCCAGGATCAGCGGCACGTAGACGTTGGCGACCTTGGCCAGCACCAGGCTGAAGATGGCGAGCACCACGCGCAGCTTGAGATCCCGACGCTGTGCCGGCCACAGGTACGGCAGCAGGGTGAAGAACGTCCTGGCGACGTTACTGTTGGTGTTGGCCTTTTCCATGAATGTAAAACTGCTGGATGAGAGCTGATCCTGGCGGGGTCTGTTACCAGTGGTCAGGGCGCCAGGTGAGTGGTGGCTCATCCATAAGAGCCGCTTGTTCGCGCAAGTAGAGAATGTGCTGTTCCCAGCAGCGCTGGCTATTAAACCATGGGAAGGCGCGGGGAAAAGCCGGGTCATCCCAGCGCTTTGCGAGCCATCCGTAATAGTGGATCATGCGTAAGGTGCGCAGTGCCTCCACCAGGTGTAGTTGCGCCGGCTCAAAGTCAGCAAAGCGGGTATAGCCCTCCAGCAGCACGGCCAGTGATGCCTCGCGCTCCTCGCGTTCGCCGGCCAGGAACATCCACAGGTCCTGTACAGCCGGCGCCATGCGCGAGTCGTCCAGATCTACCAGATGCGGACCGTCATCGATCCACAGGATATTGCCGCTGTGACAATCGCCGTGCACCCGGATAAGCGTAGGTTCGCCGCAGCGCTCATAACACCACTTCACCCGCTGCAGCAGGTCTTCGGCCAGAGACTGGTAGGCGGGTACGAGTTCGGTCGGAATGAAGTTGTTTTCTAACAGGAAACGGATGGGAGTTTGGCCAAAAGTAGTGGCGTCAAGCGCTGGCCGCTCCCGGTAGTCAGCTTCGCTGCCAAGTGCATGTAGCCGCCCAATAAAACGGCCGAGCTGGCGCAGGTGCTCGGCGTTTTCGAAGTCCGGTGGGCGCCCGCCGCGGCAGGCAAAAAGCGCAAACCGGTAGCTACCATGGTGAAACAGGGTCTCACCAGCGTTGTTGTTAAGCGGCGGTACCAGCGGGATCTCATGCGCTGCCAGTTCCAGTGCAAAATGGTGTTCCTCGAGAATGGCCGCATCACTCCAGCGTTCGGGCCGGTAGAACTTGGCTACCAGCGCATCACCGTCTTCAAGTCCCACCTGGTAGACCCGGTTCTCGTAACTGTTCAGGGCCAGTAGCCGCCCATCGGTGCGGTAGCCCTGGCTGTCCACGGCTTCGAGAACCTCGACGGGGCCAAGATTCTGGTAGTCGTTGTTGGCAGTGCCACTCATGACAGCACTGTGTGATTGGCGTGGGCCGGGGGTTTGTTCGGCTTCATACGTAAAGCCACAATCACGAGCAGGTTACCCAGCACTGCGCAGCCACCAAACACATTGCAGATCCAGTGTATCGACATACCGGCATCCATCAGCATGCCCATGCTGGCTGGGCCCAGCGCCGAGGCCAGCACCATCAGCGCAAGGTACAGGCTTTTGATGGCGCCCAGGTACTTGACGCCATAGAGTTCGGCCCACAAGGCAGATACCGAGGTGTGAGAAAAGCCGGTATGGATGCCCAGCATGAGCATGTAGGGGACCACTCCCAAGTGATGTTCTGCCGACGCTAGGATCAAGCAGCCAGCCACGAGCGGTACCAGCATGAACTGCACCACGTTGACCGCGCGGAAGCGGTCCACTAGCGGACCGGCCAGCAGCATGGTGATGATGCCAGCTACGGCGAAGATCACGTAGTTGCCAGTAATCCATCCGTCCGACCAGCCCTTGGCCTTCGCAATGGTCAGGTGATGAAAGAAAAAGGCGGTGGTGATCAGTGCCGAGCAGAGTATCCCGGGACTCATCAAGTAGAACCGCGGATCGCGCAGCACCTCGGCGCGGGACCAAGACCGGCCAGCAGCCTGGAGGGGGTCGGTGTTGGTGGACAATCTTTCAAGGTGCCGCTGGTGGAAACGGCCATGACCGCGCAGCAGCCAGAGGGTTGCCGGTATCAGTGTCAGGCCAGCCAGTAGCGCGGCGCCCGCGTAGGTCCAACGCCAGCCTATCGCAGCGATACACAGGACCGCGCCAAAGGGCAGCGCAGCCTCACCCACGGTGTAGCCCAGCGAAGCGATGGCAATCGCCCGGCCACGGTCGCGGTCAAAGTAACGCGCCATGCTGGTGATGGAGACATGCGAGGCGAGCCCCTGTCCCGAGTGACGCAGCAGAAAAATACCCAGCACCAGGGCGACCGGCCCGGGTACCAGTGCCATGTAGGCACAGGCGCCAACCAGCAGCGCGCTGACGGCCAGTGCATAGCCTGGCAGGCGATAACGGTCGATCAGCCCGCCGGTGAACGGCAACAAGAAGGCGCTGGCGAGGGTGCCGGCCAGGTAGATGCCGCCCCAAAGTGTATGACTGAGATCAAATTCAGCCTGGACCTGGGGGCCGAACACACCGATAAAATAGGTCTGGCCGAAACTTGAGTACAGTGCCATCAGGAAGCCGAAGTGCACCAAGCGGCTGTTGGTGCGAAAGACCTGTCGGTAGGCAGTGATCGGCATCAGCAGGCGGTCCGGTAGCGTAACCGCCGGACTATACAGAATTCACTTACGGTGGGTTTTCAGATGGCGGGCATCATCAGGAGGGAGTGCCAGAGTGTGGCAATAATTGTCAGCTCGGGTGCGGCTCGCGCGCGGCATTGGCCCGGGGGTCCTGGCGGGGAAAAGCCCGCCGTCAGGCCAGTGGCAATTCAGGTCGTCTCACCGGCGAGGTAAGCCCAGGTCTCGACCACGCTGTCAGGATTGAGCGAGACGCTGTCGATGCCTTGTTCCATCAGCCAGCGGGCAAGATCGGGGTGGTCGGAGGGCCCCTGGCCGCAGATACCGACGTACTTGCCGGCAGTATTGCAGGCCGAAATGGCTCGCTGCAGCAGCGCTTTCACCGCCTCGTCGCGTTCATCAAACAAGTGCGCGATCTCCCCGGAGTCGCGGTCGAGCCCCAGGGTGAGTTGGGTCAGGTCGTTGGAGCCGATGGAAAAACCATCGAAGTACTCCAGGAACTGCTCCGCAAGTAGGGCGTTGGAGGGAATCTCGCACATCATGATGATTTTCAGATCATTCTCGCCACGTTTGAGCCCGTTGGCCGCGAGCAGGTCGATCACCTGGCGGGCCTCGTCCAGGGTGCGCACGAAAGGTACCATGACCCACAAGTTTGTCAGTCCCATCTCGTCGCGCACGTACTTAAGGGCCTGTGTCTCCAGCTCGAAGCAGTCGCGAAAGCCTGGATCGATGTAGCGCGAGGCGCCGCGAAAGCCCAGCATCGGATTTTCTTCAATAGGCTCAAAGTTTTTGCCGCCAATCATGTTGGCATACTCGTTCGACTTGAAATCTGACATGCGCACAATCACCGGCTTGGGTGCAAAGGCGGCAGTTATAGTGGCAATACCCTCGGTCAGTTTGTGCACATAGAAAGTCACCGGGTCGGGATACCCCGCCGCGGCAGTGTCGATATCGTGGCGTGTGTCCGCCGGCATTTGCTGATAGTTAAGTAACGCTTTGGGATGGATACCGATGGTGTTGTTTATGATGAACTCAAGGCGCGCTAAACCCACCCCCGCGTTCGGCAGGCGCTGAAAGTCAAACGCCCGATCCGGGTTACCCAGGTTCATCGTAATCTTGAAGGGCAGTTCGGGCATGGTTTCGAGGTTGACCCGAGCTACCGTGTAGTCGAGCAGGCCCTGGTAGACAAAGCCCGTGTCACCCTCGGCGCAGCAGACTGTCACATCGGAGCCGTCGTTGAGCACGGCGGTGGCGTTGCCACAGCCGACTACAGCCGCGATGCCGAGTTCGCGGGCGATGATGGCGGCGTGGCAGGTACGACCACCGCGGTTGGTGACGATGGCAGCAGAGCGCTTCATCACCGGCTCCCAGTCGGGGTCAGTCATGTCGGTTACCAGGATGTCACCTTCCTCGACTTTGTCGAGGTCCTTCACCGAGGGTACCAAGCGCACGGTGCCAGCTCCGATCCGGTGGCCGATGCTGCGACCCTGGCACAGCACTGGCCCACTTTCGTTCATATGGTAGCGCTCAAGAACCTGATTCTGGCGACGGCTCTTCACTGTTTCCGGGCGAGCCTGCAGAATGAAGAGTTCGTTGGATTCTCCGTCCAGCCCCCACTCGATATCCATGGGCCTACCGTAGTGCTGCTCTATGGTCATTGCCATGGTGGCAAGTGCCTCGACTTGCGCGTCGCTGACGGAAAAACGCTGGCGTTCATCCTCGGTCGTTTCCACGGTGCGCACCGGCGGTGACTCGCCGTCGGCTGCGTAGATCATTTTGATTGTTTTGCTGCCGAGGTTGCGCCGTAGTATGGCCGGCCGGCCGGCGGCCAGGGTCGGCTTGTGCACATAGAATTCATCTGGGTTCACCGAGCCCTGCACCACACATTCACCGAGGCCGACGCTGGCGGTGATGAACACCACATCAGCGAAGCCGGACTCTGTATCCAGGGTGAAGAGAACACCGCTTGCGCCAATGTCGCTGCGTACCATACGTTGGATACCGGCGGACAGTGCTACTTCAGCGTGGTCAAAGCCCTGGTGCACCCGGTAAGCGATCGCCCGGTCGTTGAAAAGCGAGGCGAATACTTCGTGTACTGCACTTAGCACATTGTCGATACCGCGTACGTTGAGAAAAGTCTCCTGCTGTCCAGCAAAGGATGCCTCCGGCAAGTCCTCGGCTGTGGCCGAGGAGCGTACGGCAACCGGGGTATCGTCACCTAACTGCTGATAATTTTCCCGCAGTACCTGTTCAAGATTAGCCGGTAGTGGTGAGGCCATGATCCAGTCGCGAATCTGCTGTCCGGCCGTGACCAGTGCGGTCACGTCATCCACGTCGAGATCGCGCAGCAGGCCGTTGATGCGTCCGGCCAGGCCATGGCTGGCGAGAAAGGCCCGATAGGCGTCGGCAGTGGTCGCAAAGCCGTCAGGCACTGCAATGCCGGCACCCTGAAGATTGCTGATCATCTCGCCTAGCGAGGCATTCTTGCCGCCCACGTGGGCGACATCGCCCATGCCAAGCGTGTTAAACCAGGTGACGAGTTCTTTCACTTACCTGCTGTTTCCGTGACAATACTACCGGGCTAGATCTATCTCAGGATCTGTCTTTGACTGCTTGCAAGAGGGGATTGATATGTCCAAAAGAACCGTATTCATCGTCTCAGACCGCACCGGGCTTACCGCCGAGGAGTTGAGTCACAGCTTGCTGACCCAGTTTCCGGGCGTGCATTTCACTACCACGGTACTGCCGTTCGTGGATACTGATGATAAGGTCAACGATGTAGTACACCAAATCAACGCGGCGGCGCAAGTTGACTCGGTCAGACCGCTGGTGTTCATGACTTTCGTCAACGCCAACTACAGCCAGCGCGTTAGCCAGGCCGAAGCACTGGTGATCGACGTATTCAACGCTTTCCTGGCCACGTTGGCGCGTGAACTTGGGGCTCAACCGAGTCACCAGGCGGGCCACAGCCATGGGGTGGTCGACCCGGCTCGCTATATCTCGCGAATCGATGCAGTGCAGTACGCGATGGACTGTGACGATGGCAGCAATGCCGATGACTACGGCCAGGCCGACCTCATCCTCATGGGCGTCTCGCGCAGCGGCAAGACGCCCACCTGTGTGTACCTGGCCATGCACTTCGGCCTGTACTGCGCCAATTATCCCTTAACTGACGAAGACCTCGGCAGTGAGCACTTGCCGAAGATTCTGCGGCCCTACCGACAACGGCTGTTCGGCCTGACTATCAACCCGCAGCGGCTGCAGGAAATCCGCCATAAGCGCCGCCCAGACAAACGCTATTCGGAACTACAGCAGTGCCGCTACGAGGTGGGTCAGGTCGAGGCTATGTTTCGCCGGCACCAGATAGCTATGCTTGATACCTCGCGCATGTCGGTGGAAGAGATTGCAGCCACGCTGTTGCACACGACCGGTATCCGCCGTGAACTGGTGGGCTGAACCGGCCTGCCGCCCGTGACTACAGCCACCATCGGTTTCATCAGCCTGGGCTGTCCCAAGGCCACGGTCGACTCCGAGCGCATACTGACGCAACTCAAGGCCGAAGGCTATGTTGTGTCTGACAGTTACGCGGATGCCGACTTGGTGATAGTCAATACTTGTGGTTTTATCGAGTCGGCCGTGGCGGAATCACTCGAGGCCATCACCGAAGCATTGGCTGAAAATGGCCGGGTCATCGTTACCGGTTGCCTGGGCACGCGGGCCAAAGAGTTACAAGAGCAGTTCCCGCAACTTATCGCAGTGACCGGACCGCAGGACCGCCCGGCCGTGATGGCGGCAGTCCACGCGCAGGCACCACCGGCACACGCACCTTTCTACCAGCTACTGCCCCCGGGTGGCATCAAACTGACCCCACGCCATTATGCGTATCTCAAGATCTCCGAGGGCTGTAACCACCAGTGCACTTTCTGCATTATTCCGTCCCTGCGCGGACGGCTGGTCAGCCGCCAGCCGGCAGCGGTGCTGGCGGAGGCACGGGCGCTGGTCGAGGCCGGAGTGCGGGAACTGCTGGTGGTATCACAGGACACCAGCGCCTACGGCATCGATTCTCGCAGTCGTGTGACTCCGCTGCACGAGGCCCGGCGGGCCCACCTCACAAATCTTACCCGGGCGCTTGGCGAACTGGGCGCATGGGTGCGGCTGCACTACGTCTACCCCTATCCGCACGTGGATGAACTAATCCCGCTGATGTGTGAGGGTAATCTGTTGCCTTACCTGGACGTGCCGTTTCAGCACGCGAACTCCCGCATCCTCCGGCTGATGAAACGACCGGCTAGCGGCGAAGATAATCTCGAGCGCATCAGCAGTTGGCGCCGCGCATGCCCTGACCTTGCGCTACGCAGTACTTTCATCGTTGGCTTTCCCGGTGAGACCGAGGCTGAGTTCGAGGAGTTGCTGGATTTTCTGCAGGCAGCACAACTCGACCGGGTGGGTTGTTTTGCCTATTCACCGGTGGCAGGCGCGGTGGCGAATGCGTTGCCGGACCCGTTGCCGCTGGCCGTGCGTGAAGCGCGCTGCGAGCGGCTAATGGCAGTACAGGCGGAGATATCCGCGCAGCGCCTAACTCGGCGCATCGGCAAGCGCTACACTGTTTTGGTTGACGAAGCCGTAACTTGGGGAGCCGTGGCGCGAAGCAGCGCTGAATCTCCCGGCATAGACGGCGTGGTCCGGATAGCGGATGCGCCGGGTCTTGTCCCCGGCGAGTTGGTCGAGGTTGAAATCACGGGCACCGACCAGCACGACCTCACGGCGCGCTTGGTGTCAGCGATCCCGGAACAGTAGTTGCGTGCGTGAGGGTGCCACACCTAGGGCACGTGGTTTTCTACGTGCGCGTTGGCTCGTGAGATGCGGGGCCTGCGCCAGCAATTTCAGTCTCTCGAGTGGGTAACTCCGATGGACGCCTAGCCACTTGTATTGCAACTAGCAGCGCCATAACGGTGGGCCACGGATCGTGCCTGGCAACCGGCCACTATTGACATTATCCTGTGTTTTCTGCAATAGTTTTTAATATTTCGTAAAAAAAACAGTGAAATGCAGGAAATTGGAGAATCTTTCACCCTTGCGCTAGGCCTGATCAGCAGCCTGGATGCCGAT
>PBTT01000099.1 GCA_002729195.1 Acidiferrobacteraceae bacterium | reverse complement strand
TGGTTGAAGCGCTGGTGGCAGGGCACCAGTGCTACACCAGAGCACGACGACACGTTACGCTAAAGCTGGCCCGAACGCAGTTGTAACGGCCGGTTGACTCCAGTCGATGGTGTAAAATGCGCGGCCCTGAGGCCAGCCCTGCAACCACTGTACCGGACTGATACCGCCCACCATGACCAGCAACCCCCAAACCCGGATACGCAGCGGTGACGCCTGGCTGCGCCTATTGTTAATGCTAATCTACTTCTGCCTGGTGTACTACGTGGTAAAACTGCTGGTGGGTATCAGCATGCTGTTCCAGTTTGGTCATGCTCTTGTCACCGGCGAGCGCAATGGCCGCCTGGCCGATTTTACCAGTGACCTTAACGAGTTCAGTTACAGCGTGCTCCAGTACCTGACCTGGAACAGCGACGATAGACCCTTCCCTTTCTGTGACTGGCCAGCCCCGCAGCGGGACGATGACCCGAGTAACAGTTGGTGACTACGCCCTGGGGCCGTCTCTACAAGCCCCACCCGGCTATGTGGTAAAGCGATGGAGCCGCATTATCAACCACAGCGGCTAGAGCACGCCGTCCAGAACTGGTGGCAAACGCAGCGCAGTTTCGAAGTCACTGAAGACCCCGATCGAGAAAAGTACTACTGCCTGTCGATGTTGCCCTACCCGTCAGGCCAGTTGCACATGGGCCACGTGCGTAACTACACCATCGGTGACGTCGTCAGCCGCTACCAGCGGATGCTCGGGCACAACGTACTCCAGCCCATGGGTTGGGATGCCTTTGGTCTGCCGGCGGAAAATGCCGCCATTCAACGTTCGGTGCCGCCGGCTCAATGGACCTACCAGAACATCGAGCACATGCGCGGGCAACTGCAGCGCATGGGATTTGCTTACGACTGGTCACGTGAAGTCACTACCTGTCGACCGGAGTACTACCGATGGGAGCAGTGGTTTTTTACCCGCTTGTTGAAGCAGGGCCTGGCCTACCGCAAGAACGCGGTGGTCAACTGGGACCCAGTGGACCAGACTGTGCTTGCCAACGAACAGGTTATCGACGGCAAGGGTTGGCGCTCGGGCGCGGTAGTAGAGAAGCGCCAGATACCCCAGTGGTTCATCCGTATAACCGCCTACGCTGACGAGCTGCTCGATGAACTGGAGCGACTACCTGGGTGGCCAGAATCCGTCAAGAGCATGCAGCGCAACTGGATCGGCCGCTCACAGGGGCTGGAAGTGGACTTCCCTCTGGTCGACGGCGGTGAACCGCTGCGTGTTTTCACCACTCGGCCTGACACCCTGTTTGGCGCCACCTTCATGGCGGTAGCGGCTGACCATCCACTGGCGACGCGGGTTGCACAAACAAATACTTTGGTAGCCGCGTTTATTGCCGAGTGCGGCAGCGGCGGTATCAGCGAGGTGGAACTCGAATCGATGGAGAAGAAGGGCATGCCACTGGGTGTGCAGGCGTTGAACTCCTTGAGTGGCGAAAAGATCCCGGTGTGGGTAGCGAACTTTGTCCTCATGGGTTATGGCACCGGCGCTATCATGGCGGTACCGGGCCACGATGAGCGTGACCACTCGTTTGCCACGCGCTATGGTTTACCTATCCGCCAGGTGGTCGGTCCAGCTGATGGCGGGGTCGTGGATGTTCAGGCTGCCGCCTGGCCGGCCAAGGAAGACACCGTCACCGTTAACTCAGGCGATTTTAGCGGCCTGGACTTTGCCGGCGCCTTTGAGCGCATCGCGGATTTCGTCGAACAACAGGGCATCGGTGAGCGTAAGGTCAATTACCGCCTGCGTGATTGGGGTGTGTCACGGCAGCGGTACTGGGGTTGTCCGATCCCCGTGGTCTATTGTGACACCTGTGGCACGGTGCCGGTGCCGGATGAGGACTTGCCGGTGTTACTGCCTGAGGACGTCACTTTCATGGGCGTACAGTCACCGATCAAGGCCGATGCCAAATGGCGAAGCACACGTTGCCCGTCCTGCGGTAATGCAGCTGAACGGGAGACTGATACCTTTGACACTTTCGTCGAATCAAGTTGGTATTACGCCCGTTACTGCAGCCCGGGCGCACAGGCCATGCTCGACCAACGCGCCGATTACTGGTTGCCGGTCGATCACTACATTGGCGGTATCGAACACGCAGTGCTGCACCTGCTGTATTTCCGCTTCTGGCATAAATTGATGCGTGATACCGGGCTGGTAACGAGTGCTGAGCCGGCCATCAACCTGCTATGCCAGGGCATGGTGTTGGCTGAGGCCTACTACCAGGACAGTGATGAGCACGGCCGGCTGTGGCTGCGCCCGGACGAAGTCGCCATCGAACGGGATGACAAGGGCAGGAGCGTAGGCGCGGTGCGCCAATCAGATGGCAGTACGGTAACCCCCACCGGTTGGACCACCATGTCTAAATCCAGGAACAATGGTGTTGACCCACAGAGTCTCATCGATCGCTACGGCGCGGATACCGTTCGTCTTTTTACCATGTTCGCGTCACCGCCAGAGCAGGCGCTGGAGTGGAACGATGACGCGGTGGCCGGCGCGCAGCGCTTCTTGCGCCGACTGTGGACGTTGGTGCACCGGCACCAGGGGCCATTGTGTGCAGCTGCAGAGGCGCCGGCTCCGGTCGAACTCGACGATCAGACCCGCGCGTTGCGCCGGCAACTCCACAGTACGCTCGAGAAAATCAACCGGGACATGCAGCGGCACCAGTTCAACACCGTAGTGGCGGCGTGCATGGAAGTGTTCAATACGCTGGATCGTTTTGACCCGGGGCATGATGCTGTACGGATTGCAGTCCTGCGTGAAGCACTTGGAATACTGATTCGAGTGCTTGCACCGATCGCGCCACATATCACCCATGTGTTGTGGCAGGAACTTGCCATGGCCGGTGAACTGCTCAATGCGCCTTGGCCCGAAGTTGACAATAGCGCTTTGGCGACCGCTACCTTAGTGCTGGCGGTGCAGGTCAACGGTCGCCTCAGAGGTCAGATAGAGGTCGCTGCCGATGCTGGCGAAGAACAGATCCGCGACACCGTGCTGGCCGATGAGAAGATCGCCCGCCATGCCAGCGCCGGTGCGATCCGCAAGGTCATCTTGGTGCCGGGTAAGTTGGTGAACATCGTTGTCTGATGCCGCCCGGCGCTATAATGGAGCGCACCGCACCGTCTTCGCCCCGGAAATCCTGCAGCCTCGCCGTAACATGCTGAAAAGAGCCTTGTTGTACGCCACTGCTGTGATTGTGCTCAGCGCTTGCGGGTTTCACCTGCGCGGGCAGGTCGAACTGGCACCGCTCCTGTCAGCACCCTGGGTCAAGAGTTCAGACGCGGCGTTGGCAGCAGACCTGCGAAACGCACTGCGTCAAAGTGGTGTCACGCCAGTCAAGGACCCAGCAGTGGCTACCGCCATTATTGATCTGGTATCGGTTAATTACAGCCGTTCGGTGCAGTCAGTTGACGCTCGCGGTATCGCCACCGGCTACAGGCTCAAATACCACGTGATCTACCGGGTGGTGGACCGCAGCGGTCGTTTGCTGGTAGATAATACCGGCTTGTCTGTTACCCGCGATCTGGCCTACCAAAGCGATCAAGTGCTGCAGAAGCAAAAGGAGGAAAAGATCCTGCGCGAGGCTCTGCGCCAGGACGTGGTGCGCCAGATCATTCGGCGACTGGGCGGGGTAACTCTTAGCCGCAACACGTCCGAATCCGGCGACCGGGCTACGGCGCTGGTCTGAACGGCGGTATCTACCGAGGCGTACGGCGATGGCGGGAGACCCTTGCGCATAGCCCCCTCGGCGCTGGCTGCCCGGTTGGCTCAGGGATTCCAGCGGACTTACNTGCTGTTTGGCGCTGAACCACTGCTGGTTGAAGAGTGCGCGCAAGCCATCCNCCAGGCCGCCCGCAACGCGGGGATCGACGAAGTCTTGCGCTACACCGCGGGGGTGGACCTCGACTGGCAACAGGTCATGGCCGGGACCTTAGCCCAGTCGCTTTTTTCCAGCCGCCGACTGCTGGAGATTCGCCTGCCCTCCGGAAAGCCGGGTGAGGCTGGCGCGCGGGCCTTGACTGAATTTCTGGCTACTGACAACCCCGACATTATTCTGGTTCTAATTGCGGGCCGCGTTGACAAGAGCAGTCAGTCGGCGAAGTGGTTCAAGGCGTTAGAGGCAGCAGGCGTGGCAATCGAGGCACGGCCGCTTACGGCTGAACAGTTGCCAGGCTGGATCGACCANCGNCTGCGGGCCCAGGGTCTGCGGCCNTCGGCGGGNGCAGTACAACGGCTGGCCCACTTCTCCGAGGGTAACCTTCTGGCNGCAGCGCAGGAGATCAGCAAACTACCCCTGTTGGTCGGCGCGGGCAGCTCACTGGACGAGGATCGACTTGAGCAACTGATTGCCGACCAGGCGCGGTTCACTGTTTTTGCGCTGGCAGATGCGGCACTCGCTGGTAACGCTGCACGCACACTGCGTGTTCTGCATGGTCTGCGCAGGGAGGGTGTTGAAGCCGTGCTCGTGGTTTGGGCACTGGCCCGGGAGATGCGCTCGCTCGCGGCCATGGCAGATGAGCTCGCTAGCGGACGTGCACGCGCCGACGTCTACCGCCGGCACCGGGTCTGGCGCAGCCGCACTGCCTGTGTAGGGGCGGCACTGGCCCGCTTCAGTGCCGCTGACTGGTCCCGGCTGCTGGCGCGCCTGGCACGGGCGGACCGGGCCCTCAAGGGCCGGAGCCAGGTGGTGGGCGGCATCTGGGTGGAACTCGAACGGGTGGCACTCGCGGTTTGTGGTATAACTACCGTGGATCAGAGAAATCCCTTATAAAGTATTGAAAAAATGAAAGAAGTCTCTGAAAACTTGAAGGACATCAGAGCCCGCATGACGGCTATCGGCCAGGCGGCCCGTATTGCGGCAGCTGCCCTGGCGCGAGCCTCTACGGCCAGTAAAAACACGGCGCTTGAGGCTATGGCCGAGGCCATCGTTGCTGGCAGTAACGACATTCAGGCAGAGAACGCGGCCGATCTCGCGGCTGGCCAGGACAACCTGAGCGCAGCGCTACTCGATCGGCTGGAATTGACGCCGGCGCGAATCGAAACGATGGCCGAAGGGCTGTGCCAGGTCGCCAGCCTGCCCGATCCGGTTGGTGAAGTTACCGACTTGACGCGGCGACCCTCGGGTATCGAAGTGGGCCGTATGCGCGTGCCGCTAGGCGTTATCGGCATGATCTATGAGTCGCGCCCCAATGTTACGGCGGACGCGGCGGGTCTATGCCTCAAATCGGGTAACGCCGTCATCCTGCGCGGTGGCTCCGAGGCTCTGCGTTCGAATCTTGCCATTGCCACCTACCTGCAGCAGGGACTGGCCGCAGCCGGTCTACCAGCAGAGACCATCCAAGTGTTGGCGACTGCTGATCGCGCGGCTGTGGGTGCGCTANTCACCATGCCAGAGTATGTCGACGTGATCGTACCCCGCGGTGGCAAGGGCCTGATTGAGCGCGTGAGTGCTGAGTCGCAGATACCGGTGATCAAGCACCTCGACGGCAACTGCCACGTTTTTGTCGATGATGCAGCGGACCTGGACAAGGCGGTTGCGGTCGCCTTCAACGCCAAGTGTCGCCGTTACGGTATCTGCGGTGCTATGGAAACGNTATTGCTGACCCCGGCTATTGCACCTGCATTGTTAACCCGGCTTGCGCCGCTATATCGTGAAGCAGGGGTGGAATTACGCGGTTGCGAGCGCACCTGTGAATTGCTGCCCGATATTTTCGCGGCCACTGAAGAGGATTGGGCCACCGAGTATCTCGCGCCTGTGCTAGCGATACGCATTGTCGACGATCTGGATCAGGCCATGGCGCATATTGCCCGCTGGGGCTCAGGCCATACCGATGCTATCATCACCGAGAACCTAGGGGCGAGCCGCCGCTTCCTGCGTGAGGTGGATTCCAGTTCTGTCATGGTCAACGCCTCAACCCAGTTCGTCGACGGTTTCGAATATGGTCTCGGTGCTGAGATCGGCATTAGTACCAACAAATTACACGTACGTGGCCCGGTGGGCTTGGAGGGCTTGACGATCCAGAAGTTCATCGTCTACGGGGACGGCACCATACGGCCTTGAGTCGCTCAGATGCATCGCAATTTCCCGGGCCGGCAATACCCATGCTGGCGGTCTTCGGTGGCACCTTCGATCCGGTACATTGCGGGCACATTGAGACCGTAGCAGCTGTGCGCAATGCGCTAAATGGTGTGCCCGTGCTTTTTGTGCCGGCCGGCCAACCACCCCATCGCGCTGCACCAATCGCAGATGTTGGGCACCGCCTCGCCATGTTGCGCCTAGCGTTGGCCGGGCAGGACGGCTTGTCCTTGGACGAGCGGGAACTGTGCCGGCANGGACCGTCTTACACGATNCTCACCCTNGAAGAACTCAAGGCCGAACGTCAAGGTGTCAACTTGTGCTTGGTATTGGGTCTGGATGCNGCNCTGGANTTGCCCCACTGGNACCGCTGGAGGGGAATCCTTGCGCTTGCCCACGTCATNGTTATGTGTCGGCCGGGGTGGGAGGTACCCGATCCCCCACCGTCCTGGTGGTCGCCGGGGACTAGCGGCAACCTCGGGGCANTGACCAAACAAGGTGCCGGTCGGGTAGCGGTCGTGACGGTGCCGGCGCTTGAGNTATCCTCGTCGGGCATACGTNCAGACTTAACAGCCGGCCGGGANGTGGCCGGCAAGTTGTCGCCAGAGGTACTCGAATACATCNGGAAACACNGGCTNTATAACAGTCATGNCTGAATTGCAACCGGACGATATTCGNCAACTGGCGGCCANAGCGCTGGATGAGGCCAGAGCGCAGGATATCCGCGAACTGGATATTCGCAACCTAACCGANATTGCTGATTGGATGATNGTAGCCAGCGGCACATCCAGCCGGCACGTACTGGCGCTGTCGGAGGCCGTGCGGGAGGTCACCCGGGGTGTGGGGTTGAGACCGCTGGGCACTGAAGGGGAGTCGGAAAGTGATTGGGTGCTGCTGGACTATGGCGATGTGATTGTGCAGTTAATGCTGCCTACAACCCGGGCGTTTTATGATCTCGAGGGTCTGTGGAACGATCGGCTCGGCGAGAAGCTGAAAAACGCAAGGGAAGGCCAGACTGACCCCTGAGGTTATGCGTCTGATAATGACCGCCGTCGGCCGGCGTCTGCCGGACTGGGTCAACCAGGGCGTTGCCACTTATGCGGGCCGTTTCGGCGGCGGCGTGACCCTAGAACTTACCGAAGTGGAGGCACCACGGCGTGGTCGCAATGTTGATATTGCGGGAATCGCCCGTACTGAAGGCAAATTGCTACTACAGGCGATCCCCCGCGGCAGCCGTCTGGTGGCGCTCGATGAGCGGGGCACCCAGCATGATAGTGACTCGGCCGCTGCTCGTCTCGAGGCTTGGATGGCAGATGGCCGGGACGTCGCCCTGCTGATCGGCGGGGCAGACGGGCTGGCCGGCGAAGTGTTCGATGCGGCGCAGGAGTGTTGGTCATTGTCGGCGCTGACCTTGGCACATCCGCTGGTACGGGTGGTGTTGGCCGAACAACTGTACCGAGCTTACAGTATCCTCAAGGGGCTGCCTTACCACCGTGGCGCCCGTATGTTCGGCCCATGACCAGCCGCTTGTTGCTTGCCTCGGGTTCGCCACGACGGGCACGATTGCTGCGCCAGGCAGGCTTTATTTTCACGACCTGTGCGCCGAAGGTTGACGAGCAGCGCCTGGCTGGTGAACCACCCCGGGTCATGGTAGAGCGCTTGGCCGTGGTTAAAGCCAGCAACGCTCATGCCCGTGCTGCAGGGAGCAACGATACGAATATTGCGTGCCTGGCCGCTGACACTGCCGTGGTGCTGGGTGACGAGGCGCTGGGCAAGCCGGATGGGCTTGAGCATGCCGCGCAAATGCTTACCCAGCTCTCGGGTCGGGTTCACCAGGTGTGTACTGGTATCGCGGTACTGGATGGCACGGATTTGCGCTCCACGGTGGTGATCAGTGAGGTAACATTCTCGCCACTGTCTGCTGAGGATATCCGCGATTACTGTGCCACCGGCGAACCGCTGGACAAGGCCGGCGCCTATGCGATCCAGGGTTACGCTGGCGCGTTTGTACAGCGCCTGGTGGGCAGTTACTCCGGGGTAGTGGGCCTGCCCCTGTATGAGGTCTGTCAGTTGCTTGGCCAGGCGGGCATCAGGCCGGAGCGATCCCAAACACATGATTGAGTGATGACTGAAGAACTACTGGTCAACGTAACACCCCAGGAAACGCGAGTTGCCGTGATCGAAAACGGTGGCCTGCAGGAGTTGCATGTCGAACGCAGCGGCAGCCGTGGAATCGTCGGCAATATCTACAAAGGCAAGATCGTCAGAGTGCTGCCCGGCATGCAGGCGACTTTTGTCGAAGTTGGCCTGGACCGCACCGCCTTTTTGCACGCCGCCGACATGCTGCCCCACCGGGGCAACGGCAATGCCGACATTAGCGGCGAAGAGCCGGCCTCGGTGCGGCCCGAGGAAGTACCGGACATCAGTCGCTTGGTGCACGAGGGGCAAGAACTGGTGGTGCAGGTGGCAAAGGATCCCATCGGTTCCAAGGGTGCTCGACTTACCACCCAATTGTCCATTCCCTCGCGCCACTTGGTGTTGTTGCCCGGCTCAACCCACCGCGGCATCTCCCAGCGCATTACCGATATTGATGAGCGTGATCGGTTGAAGCAGGCACTAGATACTGCTCTAGAATCATCCCCGATGGTGGGTGGCTTCATTGTGCGCACTGCAGCCGAATCGCTGCCGGGCGGTGATTTTCTGGCCGATATCGAATTTCTTCGGCGCAGTTGGCAACGGATAGAGCAACGGATGCAAAGTGCCCGGGCTGGGGAATTGATCCACGCGGATCTACCCCTGTCATTGCGCGTCATC
>PBTT01000098.1 GCA_002729195.1 Acidiferrobacteraceae bacterium | reverse complement strand
TGGCCCTGGCCAGCGCCATGGCCCTGGCAGCGGGGACCGTATCTGCCGACAAGTTGAAAGTCGGCTTTATCTACATTGGCCCACCGGGTGATATGGGTTGGACTCACGGCCATGACGTGGCCCGACTGATGATTGAAGATCAACTCGGTGATCAGGCGGAAACAACCTTTGTTGAAGGCGTGCCCGAGGGCCCGGATGCCGAGCGTACCATTGCCAAACTGGCCGAGACCGGGCACAAGCTGATCTTCACCACGTCGTTCGGCTACATGGAGCCAACACTCAAGGTGGCCAAGCGCTTCCCGGATGTGGCCTTCGAGCACGCGACCGGCTACATGCGTGCCGACAACGTCTCGACCTATTCGGCACGCTTCTACGAGGGCCGCTACGTGCAAGGCGTGATCGCCGGCAAGATGTCCAAGTCCAATATCATTGGCTACATCGCCTCGTACCCAATTCCGGAAGTGGTACGCGGGATCAACGCTTTTCTGCTCGGCGCCCATTCGGTGAACCCAGATATCAAGGTCAAAATTGTCTGGGCATACACCTGGTTTGATCCAGGTAAGGAAGCGGACGCCGCCAAGGTATTGATGGACCAAGGCGCCGACATTATCACCCAACACACCGACAGCACCGCAGCCCTGCAGGCAGCGGCAGACCGCGGGGTCTATGCTTTCGGGCAAGCGTCCGACATGATCAAGTTCGCACCCGACACGCAGTTGACGGCGATACTCGACATCTGGGGCCTGTATTACGTCGCCCGAACCAAAGCAGTGCTTGATGGTACCTGGAAATCCGTTGACACTTGGGACGGCATGGGCAAAGGCATGGTCGGAATGGCGCCCTTTACCAATATGCCAGCAGACGTTGCAGCGCTCGCTACCAAGACCATGGAGTCAATTCGCAGTGGCGCTTTCCACCCCTTTACCGGCCCCATCTACAACCAGGCCGGTGAGGAAGTGGTAGCGGCAGGCGCAGTGGCCGATGACGGCACGTTGGCCACCATGAACTTCTACATCCAGGGTATCGATGACAAGCTGCCCGAGTAGCATTTGCCAACTTTTTTCCGAAAACCCGTCCCTTTGATAAAGGGGCGGGTTTTTTCTACCAGCCTACCTTTGTGACTAACCATGGCCCGCCTGTGGCTGCGTGACCCGCTTGCGATCCTGGCGCAGGATGCGGCGCGAGGCCTGGTGGTCGAAAACGACCGGATTCTAGAACTGGTTCCGGCCGGCCGCGCACCGGTGCAACCGGTCACTGGCGTTTTCGATGCCTCATCGCACGTACTGCTGCCGGGACTGGTCAACAGCCACCACCACTTCTACCAGACCCTGACCCGGGCGCTCGGGCCAGCGCTCGACAAGGAACTTTTCGGCTGGCTCAAGGCCCTGTACCCGGTGTGGGCCGGGCTCGACCCCGAGATGCTCGCAGTTGCAACCGAGCTTGCGCTTAGCGAACTGCTATTGTCGGGCTGCACCACCGCCTCGGACCACCACTACCTCTATCCTGTGGGACTCGAGCAGGCGCTCGACATCCAGGTCGATGTAGCAAAACGCATTGGTATCCGCGTAGTACTGACCCGCGGCTCAATGGATCTATCCGAAAAAGACGGCGGCCTGCCGCCAGACACACTGGTGCAGGCAACTGACACCATCCTCGCCGACTGTGAGCGGGTGGTTGCCACGCACCACCAGCAAGGACCCGGCGCCATGGTCCAGGTGGCACTGGCGCCGTGCTCGCCGTTCTCGGTCAGCCGCCGGTTGCTGCGCGAGACAGCCGAATTGGCCGAACGGCTGGACGTGCGCCTGCACACGCACCTTGGTGAAACCCAAGATGAGAACGACTTCTGTAGCGCGCACTTTGGCATGCGGCCGCTCGACTACCTCGAAGAAGTCGGCTGGCTCAGCCGCCGCAGTTGGCTGGCGCACGGCATTCACTTCAGCGATGCGGAGATCAAACGCCTGGGCCATGCCGGTACCGCCGTCAGCCACTGCCCGCATTCGAACATGGCCCTGGCCTCGGGGTTGTGCCCGGCCTGTGCGCTGGAAAGTGCCGGCAGCCCGGTCGGTCTTGGCGTTGACGGCTCAGCCTCGAACGATGCCTCCAACGTCATCGAAGAAGTGCGGGCCGCATTCATGCTGCAACGCCTGCGTGAGGGTGCTATCAAGGTCAGCCACTTGGATGCGCTGCGCTGGGCGACTGTCGGTGGCGCCCGCTGCCTCGGCCGCGACGATATCGGTGAACTGCGCGCGGGCGCCCAAGCTGACCTGGCACTGTTCAAACTCGATGCGTTACGACATTCCGGCTACCACGACCCGCTGGCCGCGCTGGTACTCTCCGGTGCCACCCGGGCCGACCGGGTAATGGTCGCGGGAAAATGGCGAGTCGAAGACGGGCACGCGGCGCATATCGACGAGCTGGATCTCATCCATCGGCACAGCGCNGCCGCNGCCATTTTGCGCCAGCGGGCGGGCCTTGCCGGCTGAACACACAAAGCGACCGGTTTTCAGGCCGCGAGAGTGCCCCGGCTCGGTCAGGTTGAAGAAAGGTCGGCAGAAAAGAGCAAGCGCTGAATATTTTCCCGGGCCACCCTCTCGTACCGGCTCTGGAATAGTGTGGTCCCAAAGATACTGGGCCAACCCAGTAGCCGTTTGAAAAACGCTTGCTGACGCTTTAGACGGTCGGCATCGGCAGAGTCGACACTCTCCGCGCACAGCGATCGATAAGCAACCATGAAATCTCGCCACGGCCTCGCCAGTTCGGCGAGGTCCACGTCGGCCACGAAACGAGAGTCAGGCTCGGCGGGTAGTTCCCGATGACAGGTTGCCATGATGAGCGCCGTAACCTTGTTGATGAAAACACCGGGCAGATGCCCCCCGGCAAACACCCTGAAGAACTCAGCACTTTGTGCTTCGTTGTCGGATCGACCAATGCAAAAAACAACATCGTGAAACCACAATGCCATCTCCACGGCATCGCTCCTGCCGAGCACTGACTCGGCCCAGTCATAAGTATCCAGGCACGACTGCACGTGCGCGCCGGTGTGGTAGTGCCGGTGCGGCTCCTGGTAGCGTGTTGCCAGTGCCTCGAAAACCTCATCANCCTCGATGCCGCCACCGCTGCGGCACCACAATTCGTTGAATCGGTGTGCGTCCATGGCAAACGGTCGACTCACTGCAGTAACAGCTTGTGGTGCCAGCGCGGTCAATGTTCGACCAGCCGGTTCAGAATGGCCGCTGCCTTGGTCGGCCCATGCTCAGCGCGCATGTGCGCGGATGTTTTCGCCAAGTGCTCGTGCATGGCCTGATCGGTCAACATGCGCTCAATGCAAGCTGTCAGTTCCTGGTCGGTCCAGCGGCTGCGATGCAGGTGCAGGCCGTGGCCAGTCTCCATAACCCGTCGGGCATTGTCATGGCCATCCCAGACATAGGGCATGATCAATGCCGGCTTGCCGAAGTACAGGCACTCATTAAAGGAGTTGTTGCCGCCATGGTGGATCACAGCATCGGCCTGTGAGATCACTGACGGTTGGGGGTACCACGGCGCAATCGCGATATTGTCCGGCACCGAGTCGTACTCGCTCTGGTAATCGCCTACATTGAAAAGCGCACGTACTGGCATATTTGCTACTGCATTCATCAAACGTTGTAACAGCGTGGTGTCGCCCGCACCGAGACTACCGAAACTGACGTACAGTAACGGCGTCTCGTTGTTGGTCTTGAAAGCCGGTACTTCAAATGCGCTCTCATCACGCACGCACCCTTCCAGGTACTGGAAGCACTCAGGATCGAGTGGTGTGGCACGTTTGAACTTGACTGGTTCTGGGTACAGCAAAAGGTTCATGTGCGGCGAGGCCTCAAAGAACTCGCCGAGGGGATACGGATCTTCATTGCACTCTTCCAGAAAAGCATTGAAACGCTGGTGGATGGGGCCGACCACCTCATTGAAGCGCTCCTGATAGGCCACAAAACACGCGCTTTCATTCTCGCCACAGCCCGACAGGTGCGGCGGTATGTCGGGGTCTGGAATCTCGTTTTCGGAACAGGANATGATGCGCACCCAGGGCTGGCCGTGCTTTTTGGCGTAGCGCTTGATAGCCGGNAACAGAATCACATTGTCGACACANACAATATCAGGCTGCACACGNTGCAGCACGCCAGGCAGTTCCTGCTCGGCCCAGATGGCGGTCTCGACGATGGCNTCCCAACATTCNTTGACGTAATTGTCGATCTGCTCATAGGGAGNAAGATCGAAGTTCGGGATGTGGCCGTTGATGAAATCGGTCCAGTACTTCGCCATCTCCGCTGGCGGCATCGGCTCNGACATGTTGACGGTATGCTCCTCAAAGCCATAGCCCGAATACACACCCTGCATGCCGGGGTCGGTCAAAAAGACGGCTTGGTGGCCGAGTCTCTCGCAAGCCTGAGCGATGCCGACCGAGTTAAGTGCCGGCCCAAATGCCGCTTCTGGAAAAAATGCAATGGTCTTGCCAGTCATCTTTGCCCCTTGTGCGGCGCAGAGGCGCCGGGTACCCGCCTGGTCATTCCTTCAGATGAGACCACGACAATGCCTATTCCCGCAATAGTTGCTCCCACGACAGGCGGCCGGTCAGCGGCTCCGAAGTCGGCTGGAGTGCGTCGACGCCAATTTCCGAGGCTTCGTCNGTGCCGNTGCCCGGGGTATAGCGATTGTCACCAATGATGGACACCCCGGCNGGCGCACCTTTTTTCGAGATGTATTTCTTGCCCGCGTAACCGATGCGCTTGCCCTTCTTGCCGGGTTTTCCCTCGATGTATTCCGCGTCTCCGTCCGCGTCGATCGCACCATTTTCGTCGAAATCAAACGCCGGGGTAATCGGGCTNCCGCCAGTGAATGCATCCACCGACATCATCCAGCCGGTCCCNCCAGCAGCACACGGCCGTGGGTCGCTGGGTACCAGNGTGTTGAAGAAAACCAGACCATCGCGGTAGCGTGCGTCGGTAACGACCCGCTCACCGGCATCCGGCAGATCCAGGTACCAACCGTAGCGGTCACCGCTGCCGGCTTGCTTGTAGTCAACCTTGAGATTCTGCCAGCGGTCGGGATCGGTTATCCGCCCGTCGGCGTGCTTGCCCTTGAGGAANACNTGTTCCACCAGGTCTGAGCGGTGCAGGCCGCCGTCAGCGCGGTCCCACACGCCGTAGAAGGTCTGGACATCCCTGCTGGTGTTGTCGCCCGCGACCAGATACTGGCCGGTGCCAAAGAAAATCATCAGGTTCGGCTGATTGCCCTTCGCTACCATAGCGCGATGGCGAACCACTTCCGGCCGCACGGTAATAGGCTGGTCGGCCTTGCCCGAAAAAAGCGGGCCACCATGGACCACCGCCCAGTCGTCCTGGTTGTCACTGCTCAGGTCAAAAGCCCACAGGTTACCCTGCAGGTCGCCGGCATAGACCCGGTCCGCAACTTGATCACCATCGGTGTCGATCACCGCTGGCGTCGCCAGGCCATTGCGCTTGGCTGGCGACCCCGCGCCGGTGGGGATGCGCAGGTAATCCTTTTTTTCGGTCCACTTGCGATCCAGGCCACCATCGAGGTACAACACGAACAGTTCCGCCTGGCCGGCGGTCGGCGTGACCATCGCAGTGTGCTGGTAACCATTGCCGAAAATGGCAGCCCAACGCCCATTCGGCAGCAGCGCCACGGTGGGCCTTGCCAGCGTGTAACCGAGGTGCTGATCGTCACTGCTGTTGAACTCCCACAACACCAGATCGCCGGCGTTGCTTTCGTCGAACTTGCTAGGATTGGTGACATCAAGCGCAAACAGGCCGCGTCCACCCGCACCCTCGATACCCACCAACACGCTGCGCCAACTCTCCGCGCTTGAGAAATGTGAACGGATGAACGCATCGGCCACGGTCGGTGTACCGTCGACGTAGTAGCGATGGCTATAGTCCGAATCAGTCAGATAGTGATAGCCTTCGCTGGCCGCCGCGCTGAAAAGACTGCCCGGCAGGTAGGCCAGCAGTTCCTTGCCGCTATCGGCCGCAAACCCGTGCAGCACGCCGTCGTTGGCGCCCGCCATGACGACGCCGCGCCGGCTTTTTTGATCCTTGGCAAAGCGGCTGTAGGCGTTAGCGCCAATGGGAAACTTTCCGCCATCGGGCCATTTGAGAGTCGGCGCACCCACGTACACTGCCGATGAGTGGATGATATCGCCCATGAGACTCTCACGCTCACGGAACTGGTAGCCTTTCTTGCCCTCGTTGCTGCGATCCCCGCGCAGGTATTCAAGGCGCGCCTTGCCGATGTCGGCGCTGACAGCTGACCGGCTGGGGGTGGAAAACTTCTGTATCCGGTAGTTGTAAGCATCGGCCACGAAAAAGCTCGACCCTTTACAGGCCCCGCCATCGTATACCGCGATACCCCGGAGGTAGCGGAACTGACCGTCACCCGAGCCAGTGGAGCCCCACTTCTCAAGGAAATTGCCGGCGGCGTCGAACTTCTGCACGCGATTGAAGTACTCGGCTACGTAGACGTTGCCGCTGCCATCGGTGGCAACCCCGTACGGGTATCGAAACTGACCGTCGCCGCTGCCGTACGTTCCCCACTTACCGAGAAACTGGCCGTTGGTGTCGAATTTTTGGATACGGTGATTGACGTAATCTGAAATGTAAACGTTATCGCCCTGATCGATGGCGATGCGGTTGGGATGCCAGAACTGGCTGTCGCCCTTGCCCTTGGTGCCCCACTTTTGCAGAAAGCGGCCAGCGCTGTCGAAAACCTTGATCCGATGATTCTGAAGTTCGACTACATATATGTTGCCGGAAGAATCCACGGCCACATCAAATGGATAGTAGAGCTGGTCATCTTCCATACCGTAGCCGCCCAGGCTGCCGAGGAATGTGCCGGCTGAGGAGAATTTTTTTATCGTGTGAGTTGCATGTTGCGCGACGTAGACGTTGTCATCGTTATCGGTGGCAAGACCAACCGGGTAATGTAAGTTGCTGCCGGCCGAACCCAGGCCCCCCCACTGCAGTAGAAAGTTACCGTTTATATCGAACTTCTGGACCAGGTGGTTATTGTAATCCGCCACATAAACATTGCCGTTGCGGTCGGTGGCGACGTCAAAGGGGAGTCCAAACGAACCGCTGCCCGAGCCAGACCTGCCCCACTTGTGCTCAAAGACAAAGTTTCCTGAACTCGCCGACTGCTTGAGCAGGTCCTGTTGTTGGATGGTTGAGAGAAAATCCCAGCGGAAAGGAATCCCACCCGGGCGGGCCTTACTTTTCGGCGCCTTCTTTGCCGGCTTGCCGGGGCAAAGAGCAGCGCTGGCGCCAGCCTCGCTGTTCCAAGTGAGCATGACGCGGCCATTCGGATCGCTGGCGCTGTCCAGTTGTTCTGCCGCGGACCACTTCTTGCGATCGGGCCGGCCGTTGCCGTCCAGGGTGCCTGCGATCACGTCGCCGGTCCAGTGTTCGGTATTGAAGGTGGTGAAATAGATGTCGGTGCCGGTCTTCAGCATGCTGGTGCTGAAAGTCGCAGCCGCGGCCGAACCGCTGGCATGGGCAAGAATGTCCGCACCAATGCGGGCAAAAGCGGCTTTCAGTTCGGTCTCATTGTCAGCCTCAAAATAAAGCCCACCGCCCTTATTGGCAGTTTCCTTCAGCAGGCTCTGGCTGGTGTGAAAGCCGATGGTGTAGGTAACAAGATTATTTTTAGCCTCACTGCCATCGAATTTGTCCACGTCGGGCCTCAAGTCGATGTCGTTGAGGGCCGCAGCCACACTGATCAGGGGGTGGTAGCAGGTCGGGCAGTAGTTGCGCAGCGGGGCCGAGGCACTACCCCAGCCCCAGCCGTCGGTGAGCAGGATGATGAAGTTCTTCTGGCACCAGTGACAGATCGGAGACTGCGCTCTTGCCGGGGACCGGCCCTTGTTGGGAGCACTGGGAAAGACTTTGGGCACAGAAAAGTTGCGAGGCCGCTGATCCGGGTGCAGGGTCAGTGGTCCCCGGTACTGGCCGTTCTTGGTGCAGCTGGCCGAGCCATGATTGCCCGGATTGGCCGGCCCGCCTAAGCCGACAAAATAGCGGCCCATGTGCTGCAACGTTCCCACCAACGGCGTGCCGCCACCCGGCCGCAGGCTGCGGATGGCGCGGTAGATCGTCGTGCGGTTGCTATCCAGATCAACCACCTCCTGATCCAGTTCACCGCCGAAGTTGTAACGACTGAATGAACCCACCCCCACCCGCACCTTGGCAAGCGATTCGAGTAGCGCGATTGCCGCATCCTGGGCCCCCAGCATCGGTGTCTTGGGCTGGCCAGAGCGGCGCCAGCCCATCGAGCCGGAATCATCGATCACGATCAGGATGTTGGGTGCGCTGCTGGCCGAGGCCAGAATTGGTACCTGTGCCAACGGCCCGGGAGCGGCCGGGCTTGCCAGCGGCCACACCAGCACCAGACCGGCAACCGCAACTGCGGACAATAAATATTGCCAGCGAGCCATCACCAGGCTAGTCCGGTAACACCGGCAGTTGCGCCGCATTGGCGCTTGCTGATGGGGTGGTAGCGGCAGCTTGCTCGCTGTTGCGGTAGCGGCGCTTGAAATCTTCCAAGGCGCCTTCTATTTCGGCCAGCGTCAGGGTGATGTCCTCTTCCACCAGTCGCAGCATCTCTGCTTCTTCTTTAGTGGTCGGTGCGGGCGCGCGTTTGAGTCGTTCAAACTCGACCAGTATTTCAGAACGCAGGTCCACCAGTGCCCGGATGCTGCGCAACAGATCAGCCGTTTGTTCCGGCTGCTGCGACCTGGCCGGCACAGACCCCAGCGCAAGAACTACAACGCAGGTGATGATCAAGAGTGGCTTGAGCACGGTTACTCGCAAAGTCATGGCATGGTTGGCAGCTTCAGAACCATCTGTGCCGCGGTACCCATTCGGGCAGCGTGTAGTCTTCCACTTTTTTACAGCTGGTCTCGCTTTTCTTCAGGAACTGATAAGCACTGCGCATGTCGATGCGGTTG
>PBTT01000097.1 GCA_002729195.1 Acidiferrobacteraceae bacterium | reverse complement strand
ACCTGGTCGTCCACAAACAGTATGCTTAGCCGCCGCATTTGGGCCGGCTCCCCGCTACCAGCCTGGTAGCTGTAGAAGTAGTCCCAGCGGTCAGTGTGGAAAGGGTCTTCGATGAACGGGGTACCAAGAACGAAGCGGACCTCGTTGCGCTTCATTCCAGGCACCACTTTGTTCAACTGTTCGCGACTGACCACATTACCCTGCTGGATGTCGATGCGGTAGGTGCGCATGCAACCCACTGTTGCCAGGACCAGGGTTACGCTGAGTAACAGGGTGATGGAGGCTTTCACTTTGGAGACGCAATCCGTTCAGGTGTAGGGGGGGGTGATAATAAACGACCGGGGTTGGGTGTGTCGGTTCAAGCTGGCACCAGCACTTTTTGCATGGCTATCTCGTCACAGTGGTCGAATCTGGGGCAAGTCACGCATACGCTGAAGACCTTCTCCGGCAGGCTTTCCATGGCCACGATCCGGAATCCCAGCTTATGGAAGAACCCCGGCACATATGTCAGCGCCATTAACCGCTGAAGTCCGAGCCCGTGTGCTTCGTTCTGGAGATATTCCACCATGGCCCGGCCATAGCCGGTGCCAAGCGTAGTCGGGTGCACGGCCAGGCTACGGACCTCACCGAGTTCTTCGGTGAAGACTTCCAATGAGCCGCAACCGCGGACTTTGCCAAGGTGCTCGGCTACTACGAAGCCGTGCAGGTGCGCACAAATCTCGTCGGTCGAACGCGGCAACAAGCGGCCCTTGATTGCGTAATCACGCAGCAACTCGAAGATGGTCGGGACATCGGCGGTGGTGGCCGCGCGCACCTGAGTGCTCATGAGCTCGCCCGCTTGAGCATGTCGTCCGCATGAGCCCGGGTCTTGGCAGTGATCTCCACCCCGCCCAGCATGCGCGCAATCTCTCCCGGGCGCTCCTTTGCACCCAGTGCCTCGACTTGCACTTCGGTCACGGTGCCTGCGAGCCGTGTTACCTTGAGATGGGCATCGCCCTGTACGGCCACCTGCGGTAAGTGGGTAATACACAACACTTGGCGGGTCCNACCCAGCTCACGCAATTTGCTACCGACGATTTCTGCNACCCGTCCGCCGATGCCCACATCGACCTCGTCATANACGCAACTCGGCACTGGATGNTCTGTCTGNGCGGTGGCNAGNTGCACGGCCAGGCTGATGCGCGAGAGNTCACCGCCTGAGGCNGCGCGTTCGAGCGNTGCCTCGTCCATGTCGGCGGCGGTGCGGATNCGGAACTGCACAGCTTCTGCTCCGTGGCGGGCGCGGTTNCCACCAGCGGCAGGTGNNAAGGCCACGTGAAATATCGCGCCTGCAAGGCCCAGTGCNGGCAATTGCCCGTTTACGGCAGTCACAAGTTTGGGTGCGGNCTGTTGCCGTGCCTGAGTGATACGTTCGGCGNGGGTGTCGTAGTCCTTTTCCAATTGCTNAATACGGGNCGCCAAGGCGGCGCTTTGCTCATCGCCCCCTGCTATTGCCGCGAGATCACCCTGCAGCCGCACCAGCAGGTCGCGGAGCTCGACCGGTGTCACCCGGTACTTGCGCGCTGCGTCGTGCAGTGCGCCGAGGCGCCGGTCTTGGCGTTCAAACTCGGCAGGGTCAAGTTCGTAGTCGGCCTGCCAGCGCCTGAGGTCNGCCACCGTCTCGGCTAATTGCACCGCGATCTGCTCGAGTTGTTCCCGGGCGCCTTGCAGACGTGAGTCAAAAGTGGCCAACCCACCAAGGCGTACTCCGGCGTGGGTGAGGATTGTCGCAACCGCCGACTCCTCGGCCTCTTCAAGCTCCTGCAGGGTTTGCCAGGTGCCCTCGGCAAGTTCGCGGGTGTGCGCCAACCGGCCGTGGCTTTCACTGAGCACGGCCAGTTCGTCGGGATCCGGCGCGAGGTGTGTGAGTTCATCTACCTGATGGCGCAGGAAGTCCTCACGTTCGCGCAGNTCGGCAGCACGCGAGCGCAGCTTCTCGAGCGCACTCGCTGCCTCAGCCAGTTGCGTGTGNATGCCACNGAGGGTTGNCACCTCCGCNGAGATACCGGCATANGCATCGAGGATTACCCGCTGGTTCTCTTTTTTCAGCAGCAGGTGGTGGTCTTGCTGGCCGTGAATATCCACNAGGCGCTCGCCGATCTCACGCAGTGACTGAATCGGTACTGGGCGGCCGTTGATAAAGCCACGCGAGGGCTTATCTCGATAGATCAGCCGGCGCAGGGTACAGTCGCTCTCGTCCCCGGTAAGTTCCTGTTCGGTCAGCCATTGTCGAGTGGCGGGGTTGATGGCGAGGTCGAAGCCGGCCTGGATCTCGCACTGCTCGCAGCCAGGGCGGATAAGGTCGCTCGATGCGCGATCACCCAGCAGCAGCGCCAGCGCATCGACGATGATCGACTTGCCAGCGCCGGTTTCGCCGGTGACCACGGTCAATCCCCGGTCGAATGTCATCCCGACCTGTCTGACCACGACGAAGTTGTGCACTTCAAGCCAGTTGATCATTGGCGCAGGGGCTCAACCCCAGCCAAGCTTGGAGTGCAGGGCGTTGTAGTGGCTATGGCTGTTAATACGAATCATCCGGGTGACGGTGCTGGCTCTGCTGATGTGTAGGACCTCGTTGCCGCCGACCGAAAACTGGTGGAGTCCGTCGATGAAGATATTACCGTCTTCGCCGGCAAGGTCGAGCAATTCGATCTCTACCGTGCTGCTCGCGTCGAGCACGATGGGTCGTTGACCTAGTGTGTGCGGGCAGATCGGTGCAAATAGCATGGCCGGCAGCAAGGGGTGCAATATGGGCCCGCCCGCGGAGAGTGCATAGGCAGTGGAGCCGGTGGGCGTGGACAGAATTACGCCGTCGCCGCGGGTGCGACCGACAGCCTCACCGTTGACCCGGGTATCGAACTCGATCATGCGTCCGGTTGCACCTTTCGCCAGTACGATATCGTTCAGGGCGATGCTATCGAGTAGCGTGTCGCCATGGCGCGTGATAGTGGCGTGCAACATCATGCGCTCTTCTATCTGGCAGTCGCCACGCAATATCTCGTCCAAGTCCTCCAGCATGCGCTCGGCCGGTATATCAGTGAGAAAGCCCAGCCGGCCGAGGTTAATTCCGATCATCGGCAACTCGTGGTGGGCGAGTGAACGGGCCACGTGCAGCATGGTGCCGTCACCACCTACCACCACACCGAGGTCGATGGTCTCGCGCAGCGGACGCCCGGAATCCTCGATTCGCAGTCCCTTGATAGTTTCGGCGGTGGTATCACCTAGGTACACCGCCAAGCCCCTCTGCTCGAGGTGCGCCCGCACGGCGGTAAGGGTGACCCTCACCTCGGAGTCTTGGTAGCGGCCAAATAAACCCGCTGATTTGAAGATCATGATGATTTTCCTGTCATGGTCGTGACCGGCCGTCGTACCCCCCCCGGGATGGCGATTGCGTCCGCTTCGAGCGGTGGTATGATTATCAGGCAGCCCACGGGCAGTGTATCAGGGCCGATTGTACCGACAAGTAAACCCGTCAAAATACCTGACTGGTACGATGATGAATATTCAGGGCATTCAACTCAACGAGCGGGCCGAGACCCTATTGCGGCTGCTGGTCCGCCGTTATGTCAGCGACGGCGAGCCGGTTGGGTCGCGCACCCTGTCTCGCGAATCAGGCATGGACCTTAGTGCCGCGACCATCCGTAACGTGATGTCCGACCTCGAGGATTTAGGGTTGATCCACTCGCCGCATACTTCGGCCGGGCGTGTGCCCACACAACTGGGCTACCGCGTGTTCGTCAACACGCTACTCAAGATGCGGCCGCCCGACGATGAAAGCGTCCGTGAGATCAGTGAGAGTTTGGGCTCGATGAAGGATCCTGACGAACTCATCGGGGCTGCCTCGGACCTGCTGTCGGACATTACCCGTTTTGCTGGGGTCGTGCTCTTGCCTGGTGCCGATCATGCCATGTTGCGCCAGATCGAATTCCTACAACTGGCCGAGGACCGGATTCTTGCGATCCTCGTGACCGAGGACGGACGAGTTCAGAACCGGGTCCTGTTTATGGGCCACAAATACTCTCCCGGCGAACTGGTTGAGGCAGCTAATTTCTTCAATGCCCAGTTCGCTGGGCGCTCTCTGAACGATGTGCGTCACACCCTGTTGCTGGAGATGCACCGTGACAGTGATGCCATGAACCGGATCATGCGCACTGCAGTGGAGATGGCGGGTCAACTGCTGGGTGAGGAGCAGGCAGAAGTGGGCGTAGTCGTCAGCGGTGAGACCAATCTGTTGAGTATTCCTGATTTTGATCAACTGGAGAAACTGCGTGGTATTTTTGACGCCTTCAAGACCAAGCAGGACCTGCTGCAACTGCTGGATAAGAGTATGCGCGCCAGTGGCGTGAGCATCTTCATCGGCGAGGAGTCGGGTTACAGCGCCCTGACCGAGTGCAGTATCGTAACTGCACCCTACGAGGCGGACGGGCGCTGTATCGGTGTGCTGGGAGTGGTTGGGCCCACGCGCATGTCCTATGAAGAGGTCATTCCAGTGGTGGACATTACCGCCCGGGTTCTCGGCAACGCTCTCAAAGCGATGCACTGAATGAGTTCGGCTCGCTGCTGGTCGCTGCGCGGGTTGAAATCCCTGCCATAAACCCCATTTCTATCTCGTTTTCCGTGTATTGCCGGTATGGCGCCCTCAGCAGAGGAGAATTTGCTTCGTTATGACTTCAACCGATCAAACTACCGCCAAGGACAAGAGCCGCCCGATTGATACAGCCGACACCCCGAGCGGTGCTGGCGCAGCTGGGGAGCAGGTGTCAGAGGCACCGGGTGAGACCCAATTGAGCGCCAGCGAGGCCGCTGCTGGAGAAGGCAGCGTGGATTCGGCTGCAGCCCCCGAGCCGCTTGGCGAACTCGAGACCCTGCGCCAACAGGTCGAGGAGATGCGGGATGGTTTTCTGCGGGCCCGGGCCGAGGCCGACAACATCCGCAAGCGTGCACAGGGCGAGGTGGCCAGCGCCCGCAAGTTCGCCCTGGAGAGTTTTGCGACCGAGTTGCTGAACGTGCGCGACAGTCTGGATCTCGCCCGGGCGGTGAATCTTGAAGGAGCGGCCGAGGACCTTGTTACGCGGATTGTCGAGGGGCTCGACCTGACTCTCAAGCAGTTCGATACGGTATTTGAGAAGTTCACCATCTTCGAAGTTGATCCGCAGCCTGGCGACAAGCTGGATCCTGAGTCGCACCAGGCTATGAGTTTGGAGGAATCGGCGGATATCGCCCCCAACCATATTTGCCGGGTGGTGCAGAAGGGCTACCGCCTGCACGACCGGTTGCTGCGTCCAGCCATGGTGATCGTGGCAAAAACCCCAGCCAGCGGTTGAAACTGGCCCCGCTGAACCCCAATTTCTCTGCAGTAGCGAAATAATTCAGTAGAGCGTTCCTGAGGACACTAGTATGGCAAGCATCATAGGCATAGATCTTGGCACCACCAACTCCTGCGTCGCAATTATGGAAGGTGGCAAGCCCAAGGTATTGGAAAATAGTGAAGGCGACCGGACTACGCCCTCGGTAGTGGCATTTACCGAGGACGGTGAGGTGCTGGTGGGCCAGTCGGCTAAGCGCCAGGCAGTAACCAACCCCCACCACACCGTATTTGCATCCAAGCGCTTGATTGGCCGCAAGTTCCAGGAGGATGTGGTCCAGCGTGACATCGATCTGATGCCTTACAAGATCGTCAAAGCCAAGAACGGTGACGCCTGGGTGGAAATTGGCGACAAGCAGATGGCGCCGCCGGAGGTCTCCGCGCGGGTACTGCAGAAGATGAAAAAAACCGCGGAAGATTACCTCGGCAGCGAGGTCACTGAGGCGGTGATTACGGTACCGGCCTACTTCAATGATTCACAACGACAGGCTACCAAAGACGCCGGCCGTATCGCCGGACTCGAGGTCAAGCGCATCATCAATGAGCCCACCGCAGCGGCGCTCGCCTATGGCCTCGAAAAAAAGCACGGCGACCGTAAAATCGCGGTATATGACCTCGGTGGCGGCACTTTCGACATCTCTATCATCGAGATCGCCGACGTTGATGGTGAGCACCAGTTCGAGGTGCTCTCGACCAATGGCGATACCTTCCTCGGGGGTGAGGACTTCGATCGGCGCTTGATCGATTACCTTGCTGACGAATTCAAGAAGGACCAGGGCATGGACCTGCGAGGGGATCCGCTCGCCATGCAGCGCCTGAAAGAAGGAGCCGAGAAGGCCAAGATTGAGTTGTCCTCGAGTACCCAGACTGAGATCAATCTGCCATATATCACCGCAGACCAGAGTGGGCCAAAGCATCTCAGCATGAAGCTGTCTCGGGCCAAACTCGAGTCAATGGTTGACGAACTCATTGCCCGGTCAATCGAGCCGTGCCGGATCGCACTAAAAGACGCAGGTCTTAAGGCTGCCGACATCGACGACGTGCTGTTGGTGGGCGGCCAGACCCGGATGCCCAAGGTGCAGGAGGCGGTCAAGGACTTCTTTGGCCGTGAGCTTCGCCGTGACATCAACCCCGACGAGGCGGTTGCAGTCGGTGCTGCCATTCAGGGCGGTGTGCTCGGTGGTGAGGTCAAGGACGTGCTACTGCTCGACGTCACCCCATTGTCGCTCGGTATAGAGACTCTTGGCGGGGTGTTGACCAAGCTGATCGAAAAAAACACGACCATCCCGACCAAGGCCAACCAGGTTTTTTCCACCGCCGATGATAATCAGACTGCGGTGACCGTGCACGTACTGCAGGGCGAGCGGGAAGTGGCCCAGCACAATAAATCGCTCGGCCGTTTTGATCTGGCTAACATTCCACCGGCGCCACGCGGGGTACCGCAGATTGAGGTCACTTTCGATATCGACGCCAACGGTATCTTGCACGTCTCGGCCAAGGATAAGGCCACCGGCAAGGAAAATAAGATTGTCATCAAGGCGGGTTCGGGCCTGTCGGATGACGAAATCGAGCGCATGGTTGAGGACGCCGAAACGCATGCCGAAGAAGATCGTAAGGCGCGTGAATTGATCGATGCCCGCAACCACGCTGAAGCTATGGTGCATACTGTGCGAAAGACCCTGACCGAGGCCGAGGACAAGGTCGAGGCGGAAGAGAAAGAGCGCATCGAAAGCGCTATTTCTGAACTTGAGGAAGCGGTCAAAGGTGACGACGCGGAGGAGATCACCGGCAAGACCAATGCCCTGATGGAGGCGAGCCACAAACTGGCTGAGCGCATGTACCAGGAGCAAGCTGATACGGCTACCGCCGGCGATGACAGCGGTTCTGCCGAAGGCACTGTGGACGGTGCCAGTGGGGGGGACGACGTGGTGGATGCAGAATTTGAAGAGGTAAAGGACAACAAAGACACCTAGGCTGCTGAAAACCAGGCATTCCGGCAACGGGGTGGCCGGAGGAAAAAGGCGGAGCGCAAAGCCGGTCGTACGATACCGGCTTTTTGTGTGTCGTGAGAGGTAACTGAAAGATTTAAACGAGCGATGGAAAAACGGGATTATTACGAGGTGCTGGGGGCAAGCCGCAATGCTTCCGAGGCAGAGTTGAAAAAGGCGTACCGGCGCCTTGCTATGAAGTATCACCCGGACCGTAATCCTGATGATGAGGCGGCGGAGAAACACTTCAAAGAGGCCAAAGAGGCCTACGAGGTGTTGGCTGATGCCCAGAAGCGCTCAGCCTACGACCAGTTTGGGCATGCGGGCGTAGATCCCGCTGCGGGCATGGGTGGCACCGGCGCGGCGGGTTTCGGCGACATTTTCGGCGACATTTTCGGCGATATCTTTGGTGGTGGTGCTGGTGGACGCCGGCGGGGGCCAGGCCGAGGTTCGGATCTGCGCTACACCTTGGAGTTGTCACTGGAAGACGCGGTGCGCGGGACCGAAACCAGGATTCGCGTGCCCAGCCATGTGCGCTGTGACACCTGTAGCGGCTCTGGAGCCAAGCCTGGCACCTCGCCGAATACCTGCGGTACCTGCGACGGCCGGGGTCAGGTGCGCATGCAGCAGGGCTTTTTCTCCATCCAGCAGACTTGCCCCGATTGCCAGGGCCGGGGTAGCGTGATTGGCTCCCCCTGCGTTGACTGCAGTGGCCAGGGGCGAGTGCGCAAGACCAAGACCCTGCAGGTCAAGGTGCCGGCTGGAGTCGATGAGGGCGACCAGATTCGCCTCGCCGGTGAGGGTGAGGCCGCTGCCGGCGCTGCTGGCGACCTCTATGTGCAGATCCACATCAAGCCGCACGAGATATTCTCTCGCGACGGTGACAATCTCTACTGCGAAACGCCAGTGAGTATGGCCATGGCAGCACTGGGCGGTGAGATCGATATTCCGACGCTGGATGGGCGTGCGCATCTCAAGATTCCGCCGGAGAGTCAGTCGGAACGGGTGTTCCGACTGCGTGGCAAGGGCGTGCGCAACGTGCGCTCGAACGCTGTCGGCGATCTCTATTGCAAGATCAAACTGGAAACCCCGGTCAACCTCAACCGCAAGCAGAAGGACCTGCTCAGGGACTTCGACCGTTTGCTCAAAGAAGGCGGCGAACGACATTGTCCGCGGGAAAATTCCTGGACCAACCGGCTTAAAATTTTCTTCAACGATATCGTCTCCTAAGTGCACCCGGAACCAGCAGGTTCTTGTACGCTCATACCGGGAAAGATCTCCTCTCCAACAGCCTGGCCGGAATTCGTTTATCCTTGCCGCCCGGTGAGCCATCGACCCTACCGCACCTGAGACCCTTACCTTGATTACCGTCACCGAAACTCCACTGGCTGGTGTGGTGATCGTCGAGCCGCGCGTGTTCGAGGACCAGCGCGGTTTTTTCATGGAGTCGTTCAACGCCGACGATTTTGCACAGGCTGGATTACCCACTGTGTTCGTGCAGGATAATCACTCGCGCTCCAGCCGCGGCGTATTGCGCGGTCTGCACTACCAGTACCCTGGCTGGCAGGGCAAACTGGTGCGGGTGCTGGCTGGCGAGATCTTCGATGTGGTAGTGGATATCCACCAGCAGTCGGCAACTTTTGGCCAGTGGTTTGGTATTACGCTCTCAGCCGTGAACCACAAGCAACTTTACGTGCCGCCGGGCTACGCCCACGGCTTTTGCGTCTTGAGCGAGGTTTCCGAGATGGCTTATAAGTGCACGGCCCTGTACCAGCCGGCCGCTGACGCGTGCGTGCTGTGGAACGACCCGCAGATCGGCATCGACTGGCCGATCGCCGACCCGATACTCTCTGCCAAGGACACCGCCGCACCGCGGCTTGCCGAACTGCCGGAGTTTACGGTCTGAGAGTTGGCTTGATGAAGATTCTAGTTTTTGGCCGCGTGGGGCAGGTGGGTTCGGCGCTGGCCGAATTACTGGCGGGGCGCTACCCGGTACAGTTTCTCGACCAACCCGAGATCGATCTTGCAGAACCCGCCAGCGCAGTTGCCCAAGTGCGTAGCCAGCAGCCGGACGTTGTCATCAATGCAGCGGCCTATACCGCGGTGGACAAGGCACAGGCCGAGCCGGAACTCGCACACGTGATCAATGCCCAGGCACCGGCGGCGATGGCCGCGGCCTGCGCCGAGATCGATGCAACAATCATCCACTACTCCACCGACTATGTATTTGACGGCGGTGCCACGGAGCCGTACACGGAAGAGGCACCAGTTGCGCCGCAGAGCGTTTACGGAATGAGCAAACTCGCCGGGGAGCAGGCTGTGCAGGCGGCCAGCGACCGCCACATTATCCTGCGCACGGCCTGGTTGTACTCGCACCTAGGTCAGAACTTCGTCAAGACCATGCTGCGCCTGGCGGCTGCCGGCAAGCCCCTCCGGGTAGTGGCGGACCAGGTTGGTTCACCTACCTATGCCTGGGATCTTGCCCAGGCCACCGTAGGAATCGTTGATGCGCTGGCCGCTGGCCGCGAGGATGGTTTCGGTATCTTTCACGCAACCAACAGTGGCATGACCAGCTGGCACGGGTTTGCTGCAAAGCTCTTTGAACTCACGGGGCATGACGATATCGCAGTGGTGCCGATCACTACTGCCGAGTATCCCACCCCTGCGCCACGACCGGCCTACTCAGTGCTGTCCTGCGCGCGCCTCAAACAGGGCTATGGCATTGAATTGCCCGACTGGCGGGAGGCGCTGACCCGCTGCCTGGCGCGGCTGTGATGGTTGCCCGGGTGGCACTCACATCGTGAGACTGCTGGCGCTCGATACAGCAACCGAGGGTTGTTCGGCCGCCTGCCTGGCTGGCGAGTCGCTCGTAGAGCGCTACCAGATAGAGCCCCAGGGGCATTCGCGGCTGTTGCTGACCATGGTCGAGTCGGTGCTGGCCGAGACCGCTTGGCAGCGCGCAGACCTGGATGCAGTTGCTTTCGATGCAGGCCCTGGTTCCTTCACCGGTATCCGCATCGGTGCGGGCGTAGCCCAGGGCATAGCTCTGGGGCTCGAACTGCCGCTGGTTGGCGTGTCGTCCCTGATGGCGCTGGCAGAGGGTGTTGTGGATACGGTGGATACTGTTGCCGCCGTTTGTGCCGCGATCGACGCACGCATGGGCCAGGTGTACTGGGCTCGACTGGCGCGCGACCCGAACGAAGCGGCACTATGGCGCTGGTGCGAGTTGCCCCGGGTGAGTGGACCCGAGGCTGTGCCGGTCCTGGCGGTGGGTGAGATCGGAGTCGGCAGCGGCTGGGACCGCTACGCCGAGGTACTCGCCGGCGGGGTCGCGGCGCAGTGGCTTCCAGAGTGTTTCCCCCGGGCCCGCCAGGTGGCCGTGATCGCTCGGCGTTTGCTGGACTCGGGCACTACCGGCGCGTGGCAGGCCGCTATGCCCGTCTATGTGCGTGACCAGGTGACCGGCTGAAAGAGCCGCATCGCCTTAGATGTGGCCCCGGGCAATCATACGGGTGCCTGGGTTCAGGTGCGGTCGCCGCTCATGGGGGCGGGCACAGCCCGGCACGGGATAAGCAGATCGCGCCCGACGGATTGGCTCCGCAAGCAGCTATATGAGTGCTATGGAAGTTCCACAGGCCGATGTAATGACCACTGAGTTTGCTTGAGGTGCCGGCCACCGTGATAGTTATGAGTTTCCTATCCTCAGCAGCGGTATCGAGGGTTGCCGTGGCCGTCGCCCCGGAACCGCCGCCGCCCGAGAACGTCACTGTGGGAGCGGTCACATAGCCGGAGCCGGGGTCAGTAACAATAACAGCGGTTACCGTGCCTCCTGCTGGTATGAATTCTGTGTCGAAGAGGGCTGCCGTGGCCGTCGCCCCGGAACCACCACCGCCCGAAAACATCACCCCGGGAGCGGTCACATAGCCAGATCCGGGGTCAGTAACAACAACACCAACTACCGTGCCTGCTGCATCGATTACAGCTATGCCTTCGACTCCTTCGCCGCCATGGCCCGTAGATAGGAATTCAACAATAGGTGCTGAGGTATAACCGCTGCCGGCGTTATCCACGGAGACCGACTCCACCCCACCAGCACCTTCTTTGCCCCCATCTTCTGTGTCCCCGCCGATTACAGCGTACCCTGCGGCTCCGCTGCCGCCAGAGCCCGTAGACAGAAAGTGAACAGTAGGTGCTGAGGTATAACCGCTGCCGCCGAGAAGTACCTCAACCGACGCCACCCCACCGGTCATTAGAGGGAAGTCGAGCGATAAATTGAGCGTGCCCCGGTTGCTGTTTTCCTGGTCGGCCGTCAGCGGGTTATCGCCGGTGGTCTTTTCCGGAGCCTGTACCGCGGTACCGCTCAGCGTGCTGCTAGAGACGGAAGTGTGACCACCCACTGTCATGGTGCCGGTGACGTCACCGCCACCGTCAGACAATGTCATGCTCACCGGGTCACTACCACCGCTGAAACACTTGCCGTAAATCGTACCCGACCAATGTCCAGATACGTTGAAGACCTGATTGTAGACACCGCCAGTGCTTTCGCTGCCACAAGCCGCCAGGAGGCAGGCGGCGAAAACAAGCATGGTAGCGTAGACTGGTTGGCGTGCTGTCATAATCCTGGTAGGTAAGCCGTATTCGTGGTTGCTGTGGTGCCTTACCTCATAGTGGGGCGCGGGGTAGTCTGCTGACGCCAGGATTGGACACCCGCAGCCCGCTGGGGAGCCATTCCGCGCAGCAGCGCCGTGTCCGCCACGATATTGTTACACATGCCACTGCTACTGTCACCGCCGCAGGCGGCCATGATGACGACAATCGCAGCAAGTGTGATGGCGCAAAGTGGCTGGTCTG
>PBTT01000096.1 GCA_002729195.1 Acidiferrobacteraceae bacterium | reverse complement strand
CCATCCCGGCTTGATGCCACGACCGCCTCCCCCGGTGCCCCGTTGCGGTGTGCGTTCAATGGAATAGCCCTGATTGAATGCCGCCCTGAGCAAGATGATAAATTTCATGTACCAGCCTCCAGCAACAGCACCGAGACCCGCCACTGCGGCCAGGCTTTCCAGGTGCCGCAGAGTAATGGCGGGGAAAATCACCGCTACCGCCAAGACCGCCAGGGGCAGACCGAGACCGACGAGGATGGTTTTCGAATGAGCCTTGGATAGGGCGTCTCGCGCCAGTGTCGGAGCGTCCAGCTCAACGGCACGCCGGTAAGCCATCCACAAAATACCACGGACGACGGCGGCAATAGTGACCAGCCACAAGGCCTCGTAAACTGCCACTGGCGTAAGCCAGGAATAGAGTGCACGGCTGACGACAAGATAGAGACCTACCCCTTCAGTCAGACCCGTAACCATGATGAGCGAGACGATGCGTTCAGTACGCCACACGGGTATGCCCTTCGCAGCCTTGAGGATCTGCCCCTGGCAGTAAAGAAAGCCCAGAGCGGAGATGGCGGCTAGAGAAATGAGCGTTGTGGACGTCAACCAGACGGCCGCGAACCCCAAGGGCAAGAGGGATACGGCAGCCAGAGACTCACGGGTCATCCATGACCTCTGGGGATGGAAAAAGACATTGCGTAGAACACGCAGTGGCTGACTGGTTTCCAGCCATGCCAGAAACAGACCGAGCCCGATCAGGGCAAGTGCCAACAGCCCGAAAGGCCTGATCGAGACACCAGCGAAGGAAGCGACGGCAGTGGCGATCAACAGCCCCGTTCCACTACCACCGCCAATGAAATTACCGGCTGCTCGCCAATCCCACTGGCTCTGCAGTACGGGTGCGATGCCGGAGAGTCCTGGTTGGAGACCCCGCTCAGGAGCTTCGGTACCGGCTTTGCTGTCACCCTCAGCGGATTCCCACAGGTAGTAGAAGCCGGAACCGGTCTTGAGTTCATCGTGCATGCGGAAATGCTTGTTTTCCTTGAGCAGTACCGAGACATTGCTTTCCGGGTCTTCCACATCACCGAAATGGAGCGCGTCGGCAATGCAGGAATTGACACAGGCGGGCGTTGCCTGGGGATCGACTCCCGGAGTCAGGTCGTTTTCGAGACCGAAGTCGACCCGGTCCGAGCAGAAAGTGCACTTCTGAGCCACTCCCAGGCGGGCTGGATCGTGGCGCTGGGCCTCGTTCTGCATGCGCTCGCCATAGGCGAAGGCAGGCTGAGTGACTTTGTAGCGGGCCTGAAAGGGACAGGCCACCATGCAATAGGCGCAGCCTATGCACAGCTCGTAGTCGATCGTGACGATGCCATCGGCACGCTGGCGCGTCGCTGTACTTGGGCACACGTGCATGCAAGGCGGATCAATACAGTGCACACAACCTACCGGAACGAAAGTACGGCGCACGTTGGGGTAGGTACCGACCTCAATATCGAGTACCTTGCGCCACTGCACGGCCGGTGATGTGGCGTTGGCGTGACGGCAGGCGGCAGTACAGGTCTGGCAGCCAACGCAGCGCCCGAGGTCGGCGACCATCACCCATCGGGTCACAGCCCGCCTCCAATCTTGACCACTGATACCTTGACCAGGTCGGCACCGGAACCGGTGGAATCCACCAGATCCATGATCATTGGCACCAAGGCGTTCATACTGGATGTCTCGAGATCCTTGGCCAGTGGGGTCGCCCAATGACTGAACTGACCGATCATATGGATGGTGTCGGGCCGAATGCCCTGGCGCAGGACAACACGCCCGCGGGTCGCAGCGAGGGGGGAGCGCACCTCGACCAGGTCTCCCTCGGCGAGCCCGATTTCCGCCGCCCGTGCGGCGTTCATGATGAGCCCGCCGTGGCCGGTGACATTGTCTGCCACCTCGCGCATCAACTGAATACCAGCATTGCCGCCCCAGGCCATCTGCATGGAGTGACTGGTCAGCAGCCAGAACGGAAAATCAGCGATGTTAACGTCGAAGTTTTTCTCCAGTGCCCTTTCCCATAGACCCGGATAATCCTTCCATACGGGCATGACTTCGTATTCTGCGAGCTGGTCGTCCCACCATTCGATACCTTGTTCGTGAAGCCGGTTGGCGAGTTGTCGTCCGATTCGGCAAAGGCGTTCCTGATAAGGGATCTCGAAGCGCAGGCCGTGATCCTCGAGCGCCGGATAGAGATACCAGTCAAGCCGGGACATGGGCCTGGTTCGCCAGCCGTGCTCTTTGAAGTAGCTTAGGCCCTGATTTTCAGCACCGTCGGTCAACTCGGCGCTGGCGGCGCGACAGGTGGCGTCCCAAATCTCCTCGACCGAATGACCCCGCTCTGGATCCAAGGCAAAGTCGTAGTTTTTACCGGTCAGCGGTACACCATGATCACCATGGTTGATGGCGGCATTGTAGGCACTCAACAGGCCGCTACGCTGTGCCAGCTCAGTGGCGATCCAGGTGAAATCACGAGCTTCGCCCGGTGGTTCAGCCACGGGCTGTCGCAGGGCGAAACCGCGGTGGTCCCAGAAATACTCCACGTACTTCGTGCCACCGATACGTATCAGCTGAAGACCCTCAAGGTCAGTACAGTCGGGCAACAGGATGTCAGCGAAGTGGTTGGTCTCGTCGAGGGTGTAGGCAAAACATACGGTAAAAGGAAAGTCGGCAATCGACTTGGCAACAGTCTCAGTGTCCCAATAAGAGATCGCTGGATTGGTGCGGTAGACCAGCCAGACATCGGGCGGTGTCGGCTTGGGTAGTTTGTCAAAGCCACGCTGCTGCTGCATCCAGGCAATCTGGGTCGGGCCCAAAGCGCCACTCCACGCTGAATCGGAGGTAAGCGGAACCAGGGTCCCGTAAGCGCTGCGTGCTTGTGGTTTCAACACCCAGTTTTCCTTGTCGGTAGGATTCATGGGATAGGCCATGAGCCCGTCTTCGCCCGGTTTGACCGAAAGCTGTCGCCTGCCCGCCGGACGGTTGAGACGTACCGCAGTGCCGAGAGTGCCGCCCGGCACTTCGAGTGCACCAACGAGGCAAGCCAGGACCGTTCGCGCCCAGCAGCAATCGAAACCACCCCAACCGTTATTGACGGTTTTACCCAAGACAACAGCCACCGGCCGGTAGGGNAACTNCCGCCCGTCAACTTCAATGGTCTCGCCGACGTGGGCGTGGTCGAGGAATTCCTCGGNGATNCGGCGAATGGAGGTTTCAGGAACATCGCANATGGTTGCCGCCCATGCCGGAGTGTAGTCNTTGACATGCTCGATTAGATGGGAGAATGCCGGTTGTACCTCGACACNNTCATGAGNCCAGNACTCATCGTCGGCCCCGACTTCGACACCGTCCGCGACAAACGAACCGNCCAGNGCCGGGTTGGAGCCNTTGCTGTCAAAAGGCACGGCAGCNCCTGACTTCAGATCCCATATCAGAGGTTTGCNACTCTCCGAATGNCGCAGATAGAAACCGCCCGGAGCGACCAGATAAGGAGCCGAGGTGCGGTGCTTGAGAAAGGGGATATCCAGTCTCTCCATGTTTTCGTGGANAAGNACATGGAGCATGGCAAACAAAAAGGCCGCATCGGTNTTCGGNCGCACTGGCACCCATTCNGCNGAACAGGCACCAGTGACAGACAGGTGAGGCTCGATCTGGACTCGCTTGNCACCTCGCGCACGTGCGTTGGCATGACGCCAGACACCGCACACNCCGCCTGTCGCTTCGACGTTNTTACCAAAGGAGATTATGTATTCGGTGTTCGGCGTGTCGGGACTGACNGTGAAGGCCCGGTGCCAGANTTCTCCATAGAGGTGCTCNGAATGGGTGCACTTGACACCCTGACCACTNCCGAANCTGAAGTCGACCGGCCCCCAGGCGGAAAGAAANGCGGGCAACGTGCCCATGTAGGCGGTCGGNGTGCCGCCACCACCGAANCTGGCAGCGAGCCGCGGAAANCCGGAATGGTCGCGCAGNCCCTTGGCCNGNGCTTCGCGGAGTTTTGCACNGACCAGATCAAGCGCCTGGTCCCAGGAAATTGGTTCAAANCCGGGGTCCTGGTCCCTCCCTTTCCTCGGGTTGGTGCGCCTCATCGGTGTGAGGATGCGGTGCGGATTGTATTTTTTCTGCACCAGCCCAAAAGCCTTAACACAGACTTTGCCGACCGCTGGATGAACCGCCGCTGCATCGAAATTTGGTGCAACCTCTGTTGCCACGTCATTCTCGACCTTGACGGTCATCAGGTCCGGCCCAGCGACGCACTGATAACAATAGGTGGGAACCAGGCGGCTTTGAAGTCGGTCGCGATCCATGTCCGGACTCCCTGAGTTTGCCTCTACGGCGCGCCTGCCTGGGCCGCCTTCGCCGCCAGGCGTTCTGCGGTCTTGCCCTTGTCAACGACGAAACGGGTATGGGTACCGTCCGCCACTTGTTCGACCCCATCTCTGACCACGAAATCGAAACTGACCAGTCGACCCTGCACCTTATTAACAGTGGCTGTCACCTCGACCCTCATATCAAGCAGGGTCGGCGCCGTATGGTTGACCTCGACCCGGGTGCCCACCGAATCCTCGCTTCCGTCCATGTGTTCGAGAATCAGATCTCGGCACGTCTCCTCTACGTCCCTAACTAAAGAAGGCGTCGCGTAGACGCGCAGATCATCCCCCATGAACCCGATGGTGCGGTCCCGATCCACCGTAAAGTGATGCGCCTTGTTCAGCCCTTCGACGAGGCTGTCTTTCATGTGTGGTATCTCCTTGGAACCAAAGCCCGAGGCGAAAGCCACGGAGTGAATAAAAGGTTGATGAATAATCTAGCCGTATCAAAAAGTAGATTGATCACGCCCGATATTGCAGTTTCCGAACATTTCGCGGAATCGGTCTCACCATAACATCTCGCCCCAGCACCCAACTTGAGATGTATCAAGGATGGCGCCCNGAAATATCCNATCNAGAAGGATCGATCGTGANCACCNCTGGCAAGNCGACTTCCAACAAACGGCTGCCAGTTGGGATGATCGTANTTGCAGCGATCANCTTTTGNACCNAAATGACAGCCGNCGCGGTGCGCTNTNAGNGGATCTCTTCTNCCGCCATGTTGTCGGCGACCCTGTTCNGNTCCANCCTGCCGGTGGGGTNGCTCTTTAGAGGAACTAACCCGGATCCAGAGCCGGGAAGCCGNGCTAGGNNACCNGTACTATTTCCCGATCAATTGATCTNCGTCAGTTAGTGACAGGTGCNTTATNCCGGATTATTNGGTCTNCACGTGGTTGGNGTTTGTTTTAATGCTGGNACAGATACTCTATAGAACCTCCAGTNAAAGTATTTGAGTCCAACAGGGCNGCCCATGAAGGAGCNAGAGAATGACAATNCAACATATTTATGACGCGGTAATGGCGTATGACGAGGAGGAGATTCCGAAGCTGGTTCAGGCCGAACTCGAGGCAGGCACCGCACCCGACAAGGTTCTTCAGGAAGGTATGGTCGCTGCACTGGACACTATTGGTGAACGCTTCAGCGAGGGCACACTGTTTGTACCAGAAATGCTGATGGCAGCGGAGACCGTGAAGGCTGGACTTGAGATCCTGCGACCGATACTCGCTGAGGCTGGCGCCAAACCCCACGGTACCGTAGTGATCGGTACTGTAAAAGGGGATCTGCACGATATCGGTAAGAACCTGGTCGCAATGTTGCTGGAAGGTGCTGGTTTCCGGATCGTCGATCTCGGTACCGATGTGGACCGGGAACTCTTCATCGACACTGCCGAGAAGGAGGGCGCGGACATCATTGCTATTTCCGGCCTGCTGACAACTTCTATGATGGAGATAGATAGAGCGGTACACGCCATCACCAAGGCCAACGAAACCCGAAATCTGAACATCAAGGTGATGGTAGGTGGGCCACCAGTGAATCAAGATTTTGCCAGCAAGATCGGCGCCAACGGTTATGGCGAGGACGCGCCTGGAGCTGTTGATCGAGCGCGGGAATTCACCACGCACTGAGCAGTGCTGGCTGATAGCGCCTAACGCCAGACTGGTACATCAATAAAAGGATTCACACTATGACCTGGACACCTAGGGAACGGGTGCTGGCCGCCCTCAACCATGAAGAGCCCGACCGAGTACCGATTGACCTCGGTGGTACCGGTGCTTCATCGATCGTCATCCAAGCGTATGAACGGTTAAAGGCCCATCTTGGCCTCGTGCATGAGACCACCGTGCTGTCGAAGATTAACTATCTTGCCATGCCGGACGAATCGGTCCTGCAACGCTTCGGGGTCGATACCCGACCGCTCATGGCTCCGGGTCGCCGGGGTGGCAGCGGTCGCTGGCTCGACGAGTTGACTTACATCGATCATTTCGGCGTCACGTACAAGAGCACCACCGATACTGACGACAAACATTTTCTGTACAAGGACGGACCTCTGCACGGTGGCAAACTGACCCAGGATCGTGTCGATGCGATGGACTGGCCCGATCCGGATGACCCAGGGATCTTTACCGGTATCAAAGAGCAGGTCGCGCGCTACAAGGCAGCCGGTGACTACTGCCTGGTACTGAACGTGCCGGATCAGGTGATCCACCGCGCCTACGCCCTGCGCGGCATGGAGGATTTTCTCAAGGACCTATATCGGAATGCGGAGACCGCCTGCTATCTGATGGACCGACTGGCCGACTACAACATCCGTGCCTCCGAGAACATGATCCGCGAGGCTGGAGCCGAGAACGTTGATGTCATCTTTTTTGGCGAGGATCTCGGCACCCAGGAGGGTTGCATGTTCGACCCCGATGCCACTTATGGCCGACTGATCAAACCAAGGCATGAGCGGATTATCCAGACCCTCAAATCGCTGACTGGTGGCAAGTCTCTGTTCCACTGCTGCGGTTCGGCCTACCAGTTTATCGATCACCTGATCGACATCGGGGTCGATGCCCTGAATCCGGTCCAGGTGACGGCCAAGAACATGGAACCCGAACGCCTGAAGGGTGAGTTCGGTGATCGTATGGCTTTCTGGGGCGGCATCAATACCCAGGAAGTTCTACCTTACCAGGCAGCCGACGCTGTCACAGCCGAGACCGAGCGCTGTATCAACATCTTCGGTAAGGGCGGTGGCTACGTCCTCGATGCAGTGCACAACATCCAGTTCGAGGTGCCACCGGAAAATGTGGTTGCCATGTACGATGCCGGATTGCGCCACCGCTACCACTGAACAACGGCTCGAGAAGCCTGAGCTCCGCGACATCCTATTGATCGCCTGCGGCGCGCTCGCACACGAGCTCGTCGCGATGATCCGGGCCAACGGCTGGACTCACATGAAAGTGACCTGCCTACCGGCTCACCTGCACAATGACCCGGACAAAATTCCCGAGAGCGTGCGCAACCGCATTCGCGAAGGCCGCAACCACTTCGAACACATATTCGTGCTCTTCGCTGACTGCGGTACTGGCGGGCTGCTGGACAAGGTCTTGGAAGAAGAGGGCGTAGAACGCATTCCGGGTAACCACTGCTACGAAGTTTACGCTGGGGTTGACGGCTTCGATGAACTTGTGATGAGCGAGCCCGCCAGTTTCTTCTTGACTGATTTTCTGGTTCGCCACTTTGATCGCCTGATCATCGTCGGCATGGGTATAGACCGCCATCCCCAACTCCTGAAGATGTTCTTCGGCAAGTACAAGCGCCTGGTCTATCTCACACAGAGCCAGGATCCGACACTCGCAGTCAAGGCGACGGCGGCAGCAGAAAGGCTAGGCTTGCAGCTGGAGACCCGGGTTACGGGCTTCGGTGATTATGAGTCTTTCCTGAGGTTGCAAGTGAAACAACCGGGTGGAACAACAAAGAGACAGCACTCAAATGCCAGACACGATATTGAGTTCAGCCAGTGAGGAGGTCGTAATCGGCTGCGATCATCCTTTCGTTGTTATCGGTGAGCGTATTAACCCAACCGGCCGGACCCAGCTTACCAGCGAAATGGAAAGTGGCAACTTCGACCGTGTCGAACTGGACGCTCTGGCCCAGATCGCAGCTGGAGCAAAGGTCCTCGATGTCAACACCGGGGTCCCGATGGCCGATGAACCTGCTTTGATGGCGAAGGTGGTCGAACTCGTGCAATCAATGACCAGTGTGCCGATCAGTATCGATTCTTCTATGCCCGATGCACTCGAGGCAGGGCTCGCGGCTTATCAGGGCAAGGCCCTGGTCAACTCCGTTACTGGTGAAGACGAACGCCTGGATACTGTGCTGCCTATCGTTGCAAAACATGGTGCAGCAGTGGTTGCAATCTGCCACGACGATTCCGGCATTTCCAATGATCCGGACAAACGTATCGAGGCCGCCAAGAAAATCATTGAGCGGGCAGCCGACTATGGTATCCCTGTCGTTGACGTGGTTCTTGACCCGGTCGTGATGCCGATCGGTGCTGCCGGCGAGAGTGGCCGTGCTGTATTCGAAGTGATTCGGCGGGCACACCAGGAGCTAAGGGTCAATACCGTCTGTGGCGCATCCAATGTCAGCTTTGGACTCCCTGATCGCCGTCAACTGAACGCTGTGTTTCTGTCGATGATGGTCGGTTACGGGCTGACTGCCGCCATCGTCAATCCACTGCATGATGAGGTCATGGCCGCAATCAGCGGGGCTGAAGTTTTGACTGGCCAAGATCGTATGTGCAAACGCTGGATCAAGCGCTCCAGAACCAGGCAGGAACCGCTACTGGACCAGGTCAGTTCGGTTTGAAGGAACCAGAAAGAGATTTGGAACAAAGATCATCACACACCATCCGGCCAGCCTAGCGCCGTAGAGCCCATGCTATAGGAGACTTTCTAGAGGAGCATACTGTTATGAATGAACCAACTATGAGCCATCGGGAACGTGTGCTCGCGGCATTGAACCACGAGCCGCCGGACCGAACCCCTATCGATTTTGGCGGTGGCATCGCAACGACGATCTACTACACGGCCTATGAACAGCTGAAGCAACATCTAGGAATTGATGATGTAGGTCCAATCCAGCCCCATCTACGCAAACAGTCTCGCACCGTGGTCCCCGACGACATCGTCCTTGAGCGCTTCGACGTCGATACTCGATGTCTGCTGTTGGGCGGCTACGAAGGCGGTGGACGTGAGATCGACGAGGATGCTTTTGTCGACGAGTGGGGCGTCACCTGGCGCAAGAGCGGGACGCATTGTTATATGAATAAGGACGGTCCATTCACCGATCGTGGCGCCGACATGTCGGAACTGGAGGCTCACGATTGGCCTGATCCAAACAACCCGGGCTATTACCGTGGCCTTGCGGAACGCGCGCAGGCACTGCGAAATGAGAGTGATTGTGCCGTTATCCTGAACCTTCCAGTCGGCATCATTCACCAGTGCCAGTTCGTGCGCGGCTTCGGTGACTGGTTAGTAGATTTACACCGTCATCCCGACTATGCCTGTCGTATGATGGACATCATGACCGATTTTTGGGTCACCATTGCCAGTACTGCCCTGGAGATGGTCGGTGACAAAGTCGACATCGTGTTCTTTGGCGACGACATGGGCACCCAGCGCTCGACACTCTTCAGCCCTGAGATTTACCGTGCACTGATCAAACCACGCCATAAGCGGATGTTCGACGTATTGAGAGCCTGGCCTGATCTCAAGACCGTTTTGCACAGCTGTGGTTCCACCGCATCGCTGTTCGAGGATATGATCGAACTGGGCGTGGATGCGATCAATCCGGTGCAAGTGAACGCCG
>PBTT01000095.1 GCA_002729195.1 Acidiferrobacteraceae bacterium | reverse complement strand
CGAGCATGGCGGAATTCATTCCAACTGACAGATGTTGCATGGCGCGCCGTGGCGAAAATCGCGGATCGGTGCGGCTATCTCGTTTACCAGACTTTGGCGCGACTCCAGTGAGTTCTGGGCGGGGCACAGGCTCACGATCAGGTTGGATATATCCGCGCCCAACGGGGGCCGGTCGTTCGCTGGTGGCTCCAGCATCAGCACGTCGATGTCTGCCCTGGTAATCTCACCCTGGCGCAGGGTTTGCACCAGGCCCTTCATGCAGTTCTCATCCTGATGCTCCAGGCTGGCGCAGGCGCTCCAACAGACGACGGTCGCGTTTGCTCGGACGCCCTTTGCCGGTGCGGACCGGCGCGCTCTGTGCACGCATCTGGCGGGCTAACGTGAGGCGTTTCTCGAGNCTGTCGGGGTCCTCACGGTAGAGTGTTGCTGCNACCTGTGGGGATGTGCGTTTATCTGCTAGTTTCAGCACCGTCAGTTGGTAAAGAAACGCCTGCTTGTGGATGCGCAGGGTGTCGCCAACGCGCACCGTCCGGGCTGGCCGGGTACGGCGATTGTTGAGTAGCACCCGGCCATTACCAACCGCATCTGCAGCGGCCTGACGCGTCTTGAAGAAGCGGGCACTCCAGAGCCATCGGTCAAGACGCACACCACCGCTCATGTTCATGAAAGCCCCCTTGACATCATTATACGGTGCCGGCCGGTGCCCGGATATCGTGCCGACCGATGATAAAATCAATGGTCACACACCATCTATCATCCACCACTTGTTGCCTGGATAGCCCTTGTTGAGACTGGCTGCGCGCCTCCTGTTACTGATTTTGTTCACCGTGCCGGTGTTGCCCGCCAGTGCGCTGGGCTCATTTGATGGCGAGGCAGGTATCTTTACCTGGGTGGCGGATACGAACGACTACATTGATCTTGGTATCAATACCAACTCAGTTGGGGGATATGCTGAGGGGTGGTGGGACCACGGCTGGGGTGCACGCGCGTCGCTCTACCGGGTCGCAGAGGACGACGTAGTCATGGCACCGGACGAGCAGATCGTGATTGATATAACACACCGACTGCTCAGTNTNACCGACAANACTTTCCTGGCNGCGGGCTTGGGCTGGGAACAGAACCGTTTTGGGGCCGAGGGCAGCGTTTCAGGTCTGCGGCTGGCGGGGGAAGGACGGCTGGGCGTGCTGGGAGCCTTGTATATTTACGGTGCAGGTGGTTGGGCTCCGAACATGGGAGGGCTTGGTCTGCGNAAGGACCTCTCCTCCATNTCAGTGGAGGCCGGTGCGGTGATCGATCCGTTGCCGTTCCTGTCGTTGCGCGTTGCCTGGCGCTACCACATCACGGATTACACGGGTGACATCACCGGCACCCGCACGCGGGAAGCGAATTATGGGCTGGTGTTTGGTGGCGGTATCCACTGGTGATACCTACCCTGGCCATTATCGACAGGATCGGCGCCCACCAGCCAAACGTAATGACGCTACGGCCATCACGGCAGGCCGAAGTCGCACTTATACTGGACACGGGCTTTTCCCTGGAAGACCCGCAAATCGTCTTCATCCAGCGTGCTCTCTGTGTGGACGATCCTTGGTCGGGCCAGATGGCTTTTCCCGGTGGTCGTCGCGAGCACGGTGACCGGTCGCCGGCGGATGCAGCCAAGCGTGAAACGCTGGAAGAGATCGGGCTGGATCTTGCCAACGGCCAGTTGGTGGGTCGACTGGATGATCTTAAAGGNCGCCATGGCGGGCGNTCCCGCAATATGTTGATTTCCTGTTTTGTCTATGCGGTAGATGGTGCAGCACCGTTCACGCTCAACTGCGAGGTGGCGGAAGTAGTCAGTTTGTCGGTGTCGACGCTGTTGAATCCCGACTTGTGGACCCGGGTGCCTTATGATGGCGCTGACGGGCTGGTCTATCCCGGTATATTTCTTGGCCCAGGTGACGAGCGCGTAGTTTGGGGGCTGACCTACCGCTTCCTAGTACAGTTCTTTTCCCTGCTGGGTCACGTGTTGCCGCCCGACTGAGGGCGCAGTTCGGTTACCAGCGACGCCCTTTGCCAACGGGTCATGAGAGAAAAAGCAGATGAACAGAGTTGACAACAGAGGAGCCGACCAGTTGCGGCCAGTGCGTTTTACCCGGGCCTACACACGCCATGCCGAAGGCTCGGTTCTGGTCGAGTTTGGCGAGACTCGGGTGTTGTGCACGGCCAGCGTGGAAGAGCGGGTGCCGCCCTTTTTGCGCAGTAGCGGACGTGGCTGGGTGACAGCCGAATACGGTATGTTACCGCGGGCTACCGGCGAGCGTACGGCCCGCGAAGCAGTTCGTGGCAGACAGGGGGGTCGTACGCTGGAGATCCAGCGCTTGATTGGCCGCGCACTGCGAGCAGCAGTTGATTTGGACAGGCTGGGCGAGCGCACCGTGACTCTGGACTGTGATGTCCTGCAGGCGGACGGCGGCACCCGTACGGCGTCGATCACGGGTGCTTGGATAGCGTTGGCCGACGCGCTCGATTGTTTGTGTCAGCAGGACGTGTTGGCTGGTTCNCCCCTGATCGGCCAGGTGGCGTCCGTGTCGGTGGGGGTAGTGCAGAGCCAGGTGTTGCTAGATTTGGATTACCGGGAGGACAGCAGTGCCGACACCGATATGAACTTTGTCATGGATGACCGCCAGCGCTTCATTGAGTTGCAGGGTACCGCCGAAAATGAACCGTTTTCTGAGGATGAGTTACAGGCGATGACCACGCTGGCAAAAAAAGGTATAGCGGAGTTGATCGCTTTGCAAAGTAGCGCCCGCNAGACGCGGCCTGAGTAGCCGTGGAAATCGTGCTTGCAACTGACAATGCCGGCAAACTGGGAGAGATTTCGGCGCTGCTGGCAGGCAGTGGTATCACCTTCTTAGCCCAGGGTGCGCTCGACGTCCCCACAGTTGAGGAGACCGGACACACATTTATTGAGAACGCGATTCTCAAAGCACGCAATGCAGCAACATACGCGGCCCGGCCGGCGCTGGCCGACGATTCGGGGCTGGAGGTCGATGCGCTTGGCGGNGCGCCTGGGGTGCGCTCGGCCCGCTATGCCGGCAATAGCGCCAGCGATACCGACAATGTGGCGCGGCTACTTAAGGAATTGACCGATTTGCCGCCGGCGCAGCGCAGCGCCCGTTTCCAATGCGTGATGGCCTGGCTGCGCCACCCGGATGACCCTGCCCCGGTAATTTGTCAGGGCACTTGGGAAGGCCATATCGCGCTCGCAGCCCGTGGCAGCAACGGCTTTGGCTACGACCCGGTATTCGTCGTACCGGGTGAGGGNCGGACTGCTGCCGAGCTTGAGGCCGGGGTTAAGAATCGCCTCAGCCACCGCGGCTTGGCACTGCGGCAGATGGTTGCGTGCTTGCACAGCCACCAATGAACCCCAAACGACTGCCAGGAGCGGCGTAATGAAGAAACTGGTATTAGTACGGCATGGCCAGAGCACCTGGAACCAGCAGAACCGCTTCACCGGTTGGGTAGACGTGGATCTGTCAGAGCGCGGCATAGGTGAGGCCCGCGCTGCCGGCCGTGCGTTGAGAGAACAAGGCTTTGTCTTCGATCTGGCGATGACCTCGTATCTGAAGCGTTCGGTACGCACATTGTGGCTGATCCTCGAAGAACTGGAGCAGATGTNCCTGCCGGTACAGACTGACTGGCGACTGAACGAGCGCCATTACGGCGCCCTGCAGGGTCTGGATAAGAAAGAAACGGCGACCCGCCACGGCGACGCGCAGGTACTGAAATGGCGGCGGGGCTACGCTGTACGGCCGCCCGCACTGACCGTCGATGACCCTGGGCATCCAACCAACGAACCGCGTTACGCGGCCGTCGATAATCTCCCCGGGTCGGAGTCGCTGGCCGACACGCTGGTACGGGTACGGCAGTGGTGGCAGGAAGTACTGGCGCCCCAGCTTGCGGCTGATCGCCGGGTGCTGGTGGTGGCCCATGGCAACAGCCTGCGGGCGATGGTCAAGTTCCTGGAGGAGATGTCGGAAGAGGAGATCATGCAGTACAACATCCCCACTGGCATCCCACTGGTCTACCGCCTAGACGATGACCTCGGCGTGATCGGCCACGACTATATCGCTGACGAAGCTACCCTGGCGGCAGCTGTCAGCGAGGNAAAAAACCAGGCTTCGGCCAAGGCCTGAAGCGCACTGGCTAACTGCGACTCGTAAATCAATCGCGGCGCAGGCGATCCGACAAGGCAATGGGAGTGGGATAGCGCAGCACCACCACCGTNGAGGAAATCACGAATGTGACCAGGGTGGCGAGCTGCACGAACGCCGCGGCCGAGGCGCTCATCACCTGCGTCTGCAACGCCACCGCCACCAGCAGCAGCGAGAATTCACTCATCTGTCCTAGCCGCACGCCGGCCTCACCGGCCAGAATGCCGGTTTCGCCAAAAGTTCTGAACAAGGTGCGGAAAGTGAGCGGCTTGATTACTACCACCGCCAAAGCCAGCGCCACTGCACCAGGCCATACCTTACTCACAGTTTCTACATTGAACCCGGCACCCAAGGCGAAAAAGAACATAACAAGAAAAAAGTCACGCAATGGACGCAGGCTATCGGCAATGAAAGGCGCGATGGGGCTGTTAGCCAGGGCGACGCCGGCAATAAAGGCACCNATCTCGTAGGACAGCCCAAAACTTTGTGCCAGTTGGGCTATTCCCAGACACCAGCCCAGCACCAGCAGGAAGACATATTCCCCGACTTTGTCAAAGCGAAGAAACAGGGGCCGTAGCAACCAGCGTTCTACCGCAAGGCCGCCGAACAGCAGCACGGGTAGCGCAATCAACAACAGCCCAGCTTCAACCCAGGGTGCCTGATCTGCGGCAAGACCATGTAATAACAGCAAGGCGGCAATGGCCAACAGGTCCTGTAACAGTAGGATACTGATGATCACTTCGCCGGTATGGCGATGGTGCAGCACGGTGGTGGGTAGCAGTTTCAGGCTGATAATCGTGCTTGAGAGCGTGGTCGCGACACCAATCAGCAGGCAGTCACTGCGAGAAAAGCCGGCAGCGGCCGCCACCAGGTAACCGAGCAAGGCAAATACCAGAGTGCTGGCTATAGTTACCCCGGTAGCCTCACGCAGCAAGTCCACCAGTTTGCTGGGGCGCAACTCCAGCCCCAGCAGGAACAGCAGGAAGATGATGCCGACGTGGGCGATCTCCTCGATCAAGTGCGGATCGTCGATCAATCCCACGCCGGACGGGCCAACCAGCACCCCCAAAACGATGTAGGCAATCAGCAGGGACTGGCGCGCGTACAGCGCCAAGGTCGCCAGCAGGGCAGCGCCGGTAAAGATGAGAAAGACGGAAAAAAGAACTGATTCACCCATAACGGGTGCGTTGCGGCAGCACTGCCGTGCTCAAGCAGGGAAGTACTCGGGTTCCTGGCCGCTTTTCCACTTGATGTTACAGCCGATGCTGGGTATCTGTTCTGCCTGGGCCGCCCGCCCCGCCAGCACCGCGTCTACAGCCTGGCGCAAGTCTGCGCCCGTCACCGGCTGGTCATTGTTCGGTCGGCTGGCGTCAAACTGGCCACGGTAGGCGAGCTTGCGCTCGTTGTCGTAGAGGAAAAAATCGGGTGTGCAAGCGGCGCGATAGGCCTTAGCAACCGCCTGGCTCTCGTCAAACAGGTAGGGAAAGCCAAAATCGTGCAACACGGCTTCATCAGTCATCCTGTCTGGCGCATCGTCGGGGAAGTTGTCGGCATCGTTGGCACTGATGGCGACCACGGCAAGACCGTTGCCGACNTATTCACTGGCAAAGCGAACCAATACCTCNCGGATATGAATCACATAGGGACAATGGTTGCAGATGAAAGCCACCAGCAGTGCCGGGCTGCCGGCAAAATCCGCCAGTGACACCGTCTCGGCCCCAGCATTGGGATTGGTGTTGGACAGGGAAAAATCCGGCGCAGCAGTTCCAAGCTCCTGCATGGTAGACGGGGTACCGACCATCTGAAACTCCCAACGACCTGAACTTAACGCCAATAATATTACCATGCGTGCATCGCCGCCTAACTGCAATGCACTAGCCGTGACCGGCAAAATTGCTACAATGATCGGCCGATTCCCTTAAAAACGGCGGATTCTTTGTCAAGCGAACAAAAACTAAGCCACCTCAACGAAAGCGGTGAAGCCCACATGGTGGATGTGGGCGACAAGGCAGTTACCGCACGGCGCGCTATGGCGCANGGGTNNATCTGGATGCACCAGCAGACGCTGGCGTTGATCACACAAGGCGGCCACCCCAAAGGTGACGTATTGGCGGTCGCGCGGGTCGCCGCCATCATGGCTGCTAAACGAACGGCAGACCTGGTACCACTGTGTCATCCATTGCGCCTGACAAGGGTGGAGATCAGCTTCGATATAGATGAGGATGTTAGTTGCGTGCGTTGCCGGGCAGTTACCCAGACCCACGAGCGCACCGGGGTGGAGATGGAGGCACTGACCGCCGTCCAGGTTGGCTTGCTCACGGTTTACGACATGTGCAAAGCGGTGGATCGGGCTATGACTATCGGTGATGTGCAACTGCTCGAAAAATCCGGTGGGCNCTCGGGCGACTGGAGAAGGGTAGATGAGTCAGCCAACTGAAGTAACAACACAAGCTAGCTGCTGTGACGACGAGTTCGATCCGACGCTGCTGACGGTGGACGCGGCGCTCGAGCGGATCTCAGCGACGGTCACTCCTATCACCGATATCGAGGTGGTGCCGTTGCGCGCGGCCTTGAGTCGGGTCCTGGGCCAAGACCTGCACTCGCCAGTCGATGTGCCCAACCATACCAATTCGGCTATGGATGGTTACGCACTNCGCTTCGATGATCTCAGCGCTGATACGTTGACAGTGATCGGTACCGCATGGGCCGGCAAAGCCTTTACCGGTGTTGCGGCAACCGGACAATGTGTGCGCATCATGACAGGCGCGATCATGCCTGAGGGCACGGACACCGTGGTGATGCAGGAGCAGGTCGAGCGAAACGGCGACACAATTCGCGTTGCNGCTGGGCAAAANCGCGGTCAGCACATACGCCGGGCNGGGGAAGATCTGGCGCAGGGCAGCGCTGCCNTGCATACNGGACANACCNTGATGCCGGCTGANCTGGGGTTAGTGGCATCACTCGGTATTGGTGAGTTGCCGGTCTTGCGAAAGCCNCGGGTGGCATTTTTTTCCAATGGTGANGAATTGCGTTCCATCGGTGAACCGCTCGAACTCGGTGAAGTGTACGATTCCAATCGGTACACACTGCATGGCATGCTCAGCCGATTAGGAGTTGCTTTCAATGACCTGGGCGTGGTTCTAGATGATCGGGACCTAATCCGCGATATTTTCCTGCGTGCGGCGAATATAGCCGATGTGGTTATTACTTCCGCTGGTGCTTCGGTAGGAGACGCCGACTACGTCAAAGATGTACTGGATGAAATCGGCGAAGTACGCTTTTGGAAAATTGCCATGAAGCCTGGACGACCACTGTCATTTGGGCGCATCGGCAAGACTTTATTCTTCGGCCTGCCGGGCAACCCGGTGTCGGTGATGGTGACCTTCTACCAGTTCGTGTTGCCGGCGCTCAAACGGTTAGCCGGTGAGAAGAACTGGCAGCCGCTCAGGTTGACCGCCCGCACGAACGTACAAATGAAGAAAAAGCCGGGCCGCACCGAGTTCCAGCGCGGCCAGTTGGCACAGGACCAAAGTGGCACCCTGACGGTTACAACCACGGGTGAACAAGGCTCTGGTATTCTGAGTTCGATGAGCCAGGCCAACTGTTTTGTCATCCTGCCGCTTGAAAGCGCTGGTGCCGAGGTGGGTGACACTGTGGTGGTAGAGCCATTTGCTAGCCTGGTCTGATTACACATCAAGACCTATCAGGTGGGGCCGCTCAAGCACCCGTCACCAGTTTGATCTCAGTCGTACGCGCCATTTATTTTCTTCGCATTACAGCAGCCCTTGATTGAGGCCGACAACCGAAAAAAACCCCGCCGAAGCGGGGTTACGGAGAGCGTATTGTCTCCCGAA
>PBTT01000094.1 GCA_002729195.1 Acidiferrobacteraceae bacterium | reverse complement strand
GATATCGCGCTTGACGTCAAGGCAGCGCTCGGCCAACGCCCGGCAAACCTTGTAATCTCGGACCTGGCCCCCAATATTACCGGTGTGAGCAGCATTGACCAGGCAGGTTGCGCCCTGCTTGCGCGGGCGGCGCACGATTTTGCGCTTTCAGTGTTGACGACCCAGGGTACCTTGGTGGTTAAACTTTTCGAAGGGGTAGAGGGCCAAACTGTCCGCCAGGAGGTCGCCCATCGTTTCGCGCGGTGTGTAGTGCGAAAGCCCGACGCGTCCCGCTCCGGCAGCCGCGAGTTCTACCTGGTGGCGCGGGGGCCTCGGCCGCTCGGATAACAATCTGAAGATGAAACACAACAAGCAAATGCGGCGGATTGTTTTCAAAGGGAAAAAGTCTCAGAATCCACACTGCAGGCAGTTTTCAAGACCCTGCTGGCGCTGGTCGACCGAGCTACTGGCAAAAACCTATGAATAATCTCACAAAAAACCTGGTCCTTTGGTTGGTTATCGCCATGGTACTGATGGCGGTTTTCAACAATTTTGCCCCGCAGGAAGGCCGGGTCGGGCAGGAACTCGATTACTCGGCTTTCCTGTCTGAAGTGGAACAGGGTGCGGTGGAGCAGGTGACCATCGATGGGCACGCTATCTACGGCCGCACCCGCAGCGGTGAGCGTTTCGTAACCTACTCACCAGAAGATCCGGGGCTGGTTAACGACCTGCTTGACGCTGACGTTGTGATTAAGGCGCAAAAGGAAGAGGATCCATCGTTGCTGATGCAGATTTTCATCAGTTGGTTCCCGCTGCTGCTGTTGATCGGGGTATGGGTGTTTTTCATGCGGCAGATGCAGGGTGGTGGTGGCCGCGGGGCCCTAAGTTTTGGCAAGAGTAAGGCCCGCTTGTTGACAGAGGATAAGAACAACATCACCTTCGAGGACGTTGCCGGAGTGGATGAGGCTAAAGAAGAGGTCCAGGAATTGGTCGAGTTTTTGGCGGATCCGACCCGTTTCCAAAAATTGGGAGGGCGAATTCCCCGCGGTGTACTGATGACGGGTAGCCCTGGCACAGGCAAAACCCTGTTGGCCAAAGCGATCGCTGGCGAGGCGAAGGTACCGTTTTTCACCATATCCGGCTCTGATTTCGTCGAAATGTTCGTGGGCGTGGGCGCCTCACGGGTACGAGACATGTTCGACCAGGCGAAGAAGAATGCACCGTGCATTATTTTCATCGATGAGATAGATGCCGTTGGTCGCCAACGTGGGGCAGGCCTTGGTGGCGGTCACGACGAGCGAGAGCAAACACTAAACCAGTTGCTGGTCGAGATGGACGGCTTCGAGGGCAACGAAGGCGTTATCATCATCGCCGCGACCAACCGGCCCGACGTACTTGATCCGGCGTTGTTACGCCCCGGTCGTTTTGACCGCCAAGTGCATGTACCACTGCCGGATATACGGGGCCGCGAGGCTATCCTCAAGGTGCATATGCGCAAAGTGCCAGTAGATGAAGACGTCGACCCGGCTATTATCGCCCGCGGTACACCCGGGTTCTCTGGAGCTGATCTTGCCAACTTGATTAACGAGGCAGCACTTTTTGCAGCGCGCGGTAATCGTAAGCGGGTCGGGATGGAGCAATTCGAGTTGGCTAAGGACAAGGTGATTATGGGTGTGGAGCGCCGCTCCATCGTCATGCCCGAGCAGGAGCGGCTCAGCACTGCTTATCACGAATCTGGCCATACGGTGGTAGCCAAGGTGTTGGCCGACCACACCGATCCGGTCCATAAGGTAACGATCATTCCTCGTGGCCGGGCGCTGGGCGTTACCATGCAATTGCCCGAGGAGGATCGCTATAGCCACAACCGCGAATACTTATTCGCCCGGGTCGCGGTGCTCATGGGCGGTCGTATCGCTGAAGAAGTATTCATGAGCCAGATGACAACTGGCGCGGCCAACGACTTCGAACAAGCAACTAACCTGGCCCAGCAGATGGTNCAGCGTTGGGGCATGAGTGACGAACTTGGACCGAGAGTCTATGGCGACAACGAATCNGAAGTATTCCTGGGGCGAGATGTTACTACCCACCGGAACATCAGCAATGCAACCGCCGAACATGTAGACCGGGAAGTCAGCCGTATCATTGCCGAGCAGTATGACCGTGCTCGAAAAATCATTGAGTTACAACGCGAGAAGATCGAGGTGATGGCGCATGCACTAATGGATTGGGAGACGCTGGAATCTGACCAGATCGACCAGATCATGCGGGGCGAACAGCCNCGCCCACCGACCCNGGGTGACAGCGGTGGCCGGTCAAGCGGCACTGCAAGTGGTGACCAAGTGGCTGAGAAAAAACCAGACATTGAGCCCAAGATGGACTCGCCGGCGGGCGATTCGGCCTGAGGACTTCGCTGAGCACTGGCCATGCCTGAACCTTGTGGTCTACGCCGGGCACTCACCTCCGGGCGGGCACTGATCATGGGGGTTGTCAACGTTACGCCAGACTCATTCTCCGACGGTGGCCGTTATCGTGGTGCGCAAGCGGCAATCAGCCATGCGCGCCAACTGGTTCGAGAGGGTGCGGATATCATCGACGTTGGTGGGGAGTCCACTCGTCCCGGTGCGCAGCNGGTGTCGACAATCGAGGAACTGGATCGGGTTTTGCCGGTCATTGAAACCCTGGCCGACAACCTGGATGTGCCGATATCCGTCGATACCAGTAAACCGGAAGTTATGCAGGCTGCGGTGGCAGCCGGCGCCGGCTTGATAAACGATGTGCTCGCGCTGCGTGCTCCAGGAGCACTAGAGACCGCGGTTCAACTGCAGGTACCAGTCTGCTTGATGCATATGCAGGGAGCACCGGCTACTATGCAAAATGACCCCACTTATGGGGACGTTGTCTCTGAGGTGGTGAATTTTCTTAGCGCCCGGACCCAGGCCTGCAGCGACGCAGGGCTGGCGCAGACTCTGTTGCTGACGGATCCGGGCTTTGGCTTTGGCAAGACCTTTATACACAACAGATCACTATTGGCGGGACTCGGTCGCCTGGTAGCGCTAGGGCTGCCAGTGGTCGTGGGCTTGTCGCGGAAATCTTTCGCCCGGACGGTCGCACAAGCCAGCGGCGGCGGCCTGGCCGACGTCAGTGCCGTGTTGGGGTTGCTGGCAGTCCAGAGGGGCGCCAGGATCATGCGGGTGCACGATGTGGCAGTGACACGTAAGGTGCTGTCGGTATGGGAAACCGTACAATACGCGACCGACAACTGACCAGTGAGGGTGAAAAGGCCATTCAGCCGATGAAACGATATTTTGGTACGGATGGTATTCGTGGTCGAGTTGGTGAAAGCCCGGTTTCTCCTGTCGAGATCCTCAAACTGGGTTGGGCTGCCGGCCGGGTCCTTGCTGCTGGGCGGGCGAGGGGGCGAGTCATTATTGGCAAGGACACACGCATCTCGGGTTACCTGCTCGAGTCGGCGCTTGAGGCAGGACTGTCGGCCGCCGGGGTTGACATCTCACTCACCGGGCCATTACCTACGCCGGCGATCGCCTTTCTAACCCGGCAGGCCGGTGCCTGCGCAGGCATCGTGATCAGTGCATCGCATAACCCCTATCACGATAANGGCATCAAGTTTTTTTCGGAGGAAGGCCGCAAATTGCCCGACGAAGTAGAAGTCAGAATCGAACAACTGATGGGCGAGGAGATGGTCACTGTTGGGGCGGAAGCGCTCGGCAAAGCCGAAAGGTTCATCGATGCGATACCCCGCTATACGGAACATTGCCGGGATTCTCTGGCACCCGGAAGCCGGCTTGATGGATTGAAGTTGGCGGTCGATTGCGCCAATGGTGCCGCCTACCACGTTGCACCGCTGGTGCTACGTGAGCTTGGGGCCGAGGTTACGGCTATCGGCACTGAGCCAGATGGTTTCAACATCAATCGTGACGGCGGCTCCACCGCGCCGGAGGCAGTGCGCAAACTGGTGCTAGATAACGGCTCAGATGCCGGTATTGCATTCGATGGTGACGCGGACCGCGTTATCCTGGTTGACCATCAGGGTGAGATTGTAGATGGTGACGGCATACTTTACGTGCTCAGTCAGCACCACTTGCAGCAAGAGGGGGCCGGTGGCCTGGTTGGCACAACCATGACTAATCTCGGCGTGGAGGTGGCCTGCAAAAAAAGTGACATTCCCTTCAGCCGGGCCCAAGTCGGTGATCGCTACATTCTGGAACAGCTGACCAATGCTGGCTGGATTTTGGGTGGGGAAACCTCGGGCCATATTCTTTGTCTCGATCGGAGTACCACCGGCGACGGGCTAATCGCGGCTCTGGCTGTGCTCGAGATTATGGTGCAAACCCAAAAGTCGCTGGCCGAACTGGTCGCTGGCCTGAAAATTTATCCACAACAGTTAATCAACGTAAGCTTGGGGGCGGACGCACCTGCTGCACCGTCGATACTGGGCTGCGNGGCGGTTAAAAAGGCGATAGCCCAGTGCCAGTCGCAACTCGGCGACGAAGGCCGGGTGGTGCTGCGGCCCTCTGGTACCGAGCCTGTGATCCGCGTGATGGTCGAAGGAGTCGATGCCGAAATGGTGGACGAGTTGGCGCGGCAGATCGCGACGGCAGTGCAACGAGCGGCCGGCACGCCGGCAGTCGATGCCGAATAATTCTGGTCAGATCGGCCTCAATCAGGTGTCANAACTAGCAGCCGACAGTTGCGTGGTAGTGACCAGCCCGGTAACATCGCGACCCTTTGACCACACGCTGTCCGGCTAACAGCCCTAGACCCAGCGATAGAGAACCCCATATGCGCGTACCCGTCGTTGCCGGTAATTGGAAGATGAACGGCAGCCGCTCGACAGCTGCCGAGTTGTTGGCAGACATACAAACTGGCCTACCGGCCAAGGATAAAGTAGAGGTGATCGTCTGCCCGCCGTTTATCCTGGTAGGGCAGGTGGCAAAAGCGCTCGAAGGTTCATCAACTGCGGTCGGTGGTCAGAACATCGACGTGCACGAGGCTGGTGCTTATACCGGGGAAACGGCGGNGGGTATGCTGCTCGATCATGGATGTCGTTACGCCATTGTGGGGCATTCCGAGCGCCGGACCGGGTACGGTGATACTGATGAACTGGTTGCGGAGAAAGCGGCGGTGGCTTCCGGCGCAGGTCTCGCGCCAATTATTTGCGTGGGCGAGACTCTGGGGGAGCGTGAGGGTGGCATCACCGCCCAAGTAATAGATCGGCAGGTAGCGGCGGTACTTGATCGAGCCGGCATCGCTATTTTCCCACAGGCCGTAATTGCCTATGAGCCGGTATGGGCGATCGGAACAGGACGGACTGCCTCGGTCGCGCAAGCCCAGGAGGTTCATGCTCTGATTCGACAGCAGTTGTACGCGGCTGACCCGGCAGTAGCCAGCGCCACTCGGATACTGTACGGTGGTAGCGTGAAACCGGACAACGCTAGCGCACTTTTTGCGAGCACTGACATAGATGGCGGACTGATTGGGGGCGCCTCTCTGGTCGCCGTCGATTTTCTTGCCATCTGCGAGGCAGCGGCCGGATGAGTCTACTGACCAGCATACTTACCGTGGTGCACTTGTTCACGGCTGTGACGATCGTGGCGCTGATCTTGCTACAGCAGGGCAAGGGCGCCGATATGGGAGCCGCTTTTGGGGGAGGTTCGTCGCAATCAGTTTTCGGTGCCCGCGGCTCGAGCAGTTTCCTCAGTCGAACTACAGCGGTGCTGGCCGCCGTGTTTTTCGTCACCGGCCTCAGCTTGGCGTATATTTACACGCAGCAAAGCACCGCTTCGAAGAGCGTGGTTGAGCAATCGACGCCGATGCCGGAAGCGGGCACAGCGCCTGCCGACGTTCCCGAGCAAAGCGGAACCGATGTGCCCACTGTTCCAGGCTCAGATAACGGTGATTGAGTGACGCGGTCCAGCCCTGCTGGATCGAAGCCCCAGTGTGCCGAAGTGGTGGAACTGGTAGACACGCCGTCTTGAGGGGGCGGTGGCGCAAGCCGTGCCGGTTCGAGTCCGGCCTTCGGCACCATTTTTTAACTTGCAGNCCCGGCTTCCACCAAGCCGATAGCCTGCTATCTCGTTGAGGGCTCCCGGCCCGATCTAACAATGCCCATCGCCAAGCCGCTGCTGCTGCGATCCAATGCGCTCACCTGTGAGAACGGCGTCTGGATGCCGCTGGTGAATGACGACTTCAACTATAGCGATGGTGCGGCCGAGGAAGTGGCGCTGGAGGAGATTCTGCGCGAGTCCAGTGATCGCCGCTGGAACGCGCCTCGTTTTGCTATAGCTCATGACGACTGGTCGCTCTGTTATCACCTATCACCGTTGCGGGCCAATATACTCAAAGGGCTGCAACTTGAAAGCCATCGCCGAGTACTGGAGGTTGGCGCGGGCTGTGGTGCACTGAGCCGCTACCTAGGAGACCATGGCTTTGTGGTGGACGCAATAGAGGGCAGTCCGGTGCGCGCCGGTCTTACCCGGCTTCGGTGCGAAGACCTAGAACAGGTAGCCGTGGTCTGCGCTAATGCCGCGGAACTCGAATTTCCAGCCGCCACCTACGACGTGGTCCTGTTTATCGGTGTACTGGAGTACGCCCAGCGGTATAGCCCGACTGGACTTTGTTCTTCAGAGCAGGTTAAAGCGTTACTTAGGAGTGCCCTGGGCGCATTGGCTCCAGGTGGCATCGTGGTGATAGCAATTGAGAACCGCATTGGGCTCAAGTATCTTGTCGGGGCGCCTGAAGATCATCTCGCCCGTCCCTGGTGCGGCATTGCTGGCTATCCTGCCACACCGGCGGATGGTGTCGCGACAAAAAACGTCGACGGCATTGTTACCTTTACGCCACACCGATGGCGGCAACTGTTTGCAGAACTTGCGGTGCCAAACCGGTTTTTCTACCCGTTACCGGATTACAAATTACCCGAGGCAGTAGTCAGCGACAGTGGCGCCAGCGGTGCGGGCGCCACGGCGCTCGCTAGCCGGGTTCGGCCGGTCAGTCGGATCACGCCCTGGAAAGCTTCAGTGCCGTTGTCTTTGTTGCAGGGTGCGCTCAGCGAAGCCGGCCTGTTGGGGGAATGTGCTGACTCCCTGGGTATGGTTCTCGGACACGATCAGAGCGTGCTCGACAAAGTGGCATGTTTTGACTGGATCGAATTCGAACGCACAGTTGGCGATACAGTTAACCCCGGCAGTTGTCTTTTGTCCGGGGAACGCCAAGTGAGGCGTCACTCGAACTCGGGCCCGGGGAAACCGGTTGGGTCAGTGGTACAGGGCGAACCGCTCTACCATTACTGGTTGCGCCAGGCCGCTGCCGCCACTGACCTGACGGCTTTGACTCGGGTGCTTGCCGGCACATATCGCCAACTGCTGGTGCAAAGCAACGGGACGAAGGGGTATTCGACAGGCGATAGTCCGGCAGATATGCTGGTCGATGAAAATGGCTGCTTGCTGCTCGAAAGGCCGAGCGTAATGGAATCCGCAGCCGATAACCAAGGCAGGGACTCGACCTCATGGTACCTGGGTGCGCTGACGGGATTCATTCAAACCTGCCGTGAAGACCTGGCAGTGTTGCCAGTGCTTGGCAAAGTCGAACTGGGTGAGGAATTAGCGGCGCTGGCGTTTTCCGCTGCGGGCCTAAACTGGACGCCCTGGCGACAACAGCAGGGTGGCGGTACGGGCTCCAGTCCGCGAACCGTACTGGCGCGGCCACTGCGGTCTGTAGCCGGGGTAGCCAGCCGCACGACGGTTTACTGGGCCAGTCCAGGGGAAGAATTCAGCGAGGATCATTCGGTGTCAGTGGCATTGCAGACCGCGAATCGTCAGGCCGTGGAGTTGCAACTGCCGACACGCACCAGGGCTGTTAGCCGACTACGCATAGATCCGGTTGACGAACGCTGTCCTGATGACGCGCGTTTCGTGCGAATCGAGGTTTTCGAAGTGCTTGGAAACGCTGGCGCGACGGCGTTTTTTACCGCTGAACAGATGGATGCCGTAGCGCCGAGGCAGTTGAACGAACTTGAAGTCGGCCGGTTTGGCGAAAGACNCTATTTCCATATCACAGGGCCAGACCCATGGCTCATCCTGGAGCCCGCTAGCATGGGGATAGCGGCCTTTACCGGCCCGTTGTCGATACGACTGATTCTTAACTGGGCTGACATTTAACTAGTTGCGGAGTGTTATCTCTGTCTGCGACAGATTTCCGGCTCAACCAGTTGGCACGCAGTGGCAGTAACCAGGGTCAGGCAAAAGAATTCTGATTTATTTTTTTGAGAAATATCAGTGCGAATTGATGTTTATGGTTGACCCTAGTAAGCGCGGAATTTAGAATCCCAACCACTATTTTCCGCAGTTCTGCCACTAAATCCCGGCTGGATGCTCCAGAATTATCTGCCCGTCCTGCTGTTCCTGCTGACAGGAGTTGTCATAGGAGCAATCTGCCTTGTTGCGGGTAANCTGCTTGCCCCGCACAAGCCGTACGACGACAAACTTTCCTCCTACGAGTGCGNTTTCGAGGCATTCGAAGACGCGCGGATGAAGTTTGATGTCCGCTACTACCTGGTCGCGATCCTGTTTATTATTTTCGACCTCGAGATCGCTTTTCTTTTCCCCTGGGCCATCGTATTGGACGAAATCGGTCTGTTCGGCTTCCTGGCGATGGTGATCTTCCTGCTGGTGCTGGTNGTTGGGTTTATTTACGAGTGGATGAAAGGGGCGCTGGAATGGGAGTGACTCGCTGATGCCCCTTGAAGGCATGCTTGAGCAGGGCTGGGCCACCGCGCGCCTCGACGACCTCATCAACTGGGCGCGAACCGGGTCAATGTGGCCGATGACCTTTGGGCTTGCCTGTTGCGCAGTTGAAATGATTCATGCTGGAGTTTCGCGATATGACCTGGACCGCTTTGGAATATTTTTCCGGCCCAGTCCGCGCCAGTCCGATGTGATGATTGTAGCTGGCACCTTGACCAACAAGATGGCGCCNGCATTGCGACGCGTATACGACCAGATGCCTGAGCCGCGTTGGGTGATCTCGATGGGCTCCTGTGCCAATGGCGGTGGCTATTATCACTACGCTTACTCGGTGGTTCGGGGATGTGACCGAATCGTNCCGGTGGACGTGTACGTTCCCGGGTGCCCGCCGACTCCTGAAGCACTAATCTACGGGATCATCCAGTTGCAAAAGAAAATCAAGCGCACCAACACCATTGCCCGCTGAGCTAAAGGATGCTGTTTGAATAATTCAGTACAACGGCTAAAGCGGCTGCAGGAAATCGTTGCTACGCATCAGGGTTCGATCGACAGTGCCTGCGGTGAGAACACGGTCACGGTGCCAGCAGGCCACCTTATCGGCTTATTGACCGAGTTGCGCGATGATGCCGGTTGTCGATACGAGCAACTTATCGACCTGTGCGGCGTAGACTACAGCACTTACGGTGGCCAAGCTGCCCAGCACTCGGCCTGTCTGCGCTTCGCTGTGGTTTATCACCTGCTTTCCGTCACCCACAACCAGCGGCTGCGGGTAGTGGCAAACGTGCCGGAAGAGCAGCCGGTGGTCGCCAGTGTGGTGAATATCTGGGCCGCGGCCGACTGGTTCGAACGCGAGGCATTCGATCTTTTCGGGATATTGTTCGAAGGTCACCCAGACCTGCGCCGCATTCTCACCGATTACGGTTTTATCGGTCACCCGTTTCGCAAAGATTTCCCCTTGAGCGGGCATGTTGAGATGCGCTTTGATGAAGAAAAAGGCCGGGTGGTATACGAGCCGGTATCGATTGAGCCGCGGGTAACCGTACCACGGGTGATACGGCGAGGACACGGGCGTGACTGAGATTCGCAACTACACCATGAATTTCGGTCCGCAACACCCGGCGGCCCACGGCGTCATGCGTTTGGTGATGGAAATGGATGGCGAGGTGGTAGAACGAATCGATACACACATTGGCTTATTGCACCGAGCGACCGAAAAACTCGCCGAGAGCAAACCCTACAATCACAGCATTGGTTACATGGATCGGCTGGATTACGTGTCCATGATGTGCAATGAACACGCTTACGTTCTTGCAATTGAGAAACTTCTGGGAATTACGCCACCCTTACGGGCGCAGTACATCCGGGTGATGTTTGCCGAAATTACCCGGATTCGAAACCATTTGCTGTGGATTGGCACCCATGGCCTCGATGTCGGCGCGATGGCGATCTGCCTTTACGCTTTTCGCGAACGCGAGGATTTGTGTGACATCTACGAGGCAACATCGGGAGCTCGGTTGCACGCAGCTTATTTTCGACCCGGCGGGGTCTATCGCGACCTGCCGGAGCAAATGCCCCGGTATTCTGCGTCGCGAGTGCACAATGAAAAGGAAACTCGCGCAAAGAACGCTAACCGCGAGGGCTCATTACTTGACTTCATCGAATCCTTTACCGATCGTTTCCCTGGGTGTGTCGATGAGTATGAGACGCTGCTGACGGATAACCGTATCTGGAAGCAGCGCACTGTCGATATCGGGGTAGTTGGCCCTGAACGTGCCCTGCAACTAGGCTTCACTGGGCCGATGCTGCGGGGGTCCGGGGTTAAGTGGGACCTACGTCGCAAACAGCCGTATGAGGTTTATCCAGAAATGGATTTTGACATCCCGGTCGGCGTCACCGGGGACTGCTATGACCGCTATCTGGTGCGGGTTGAGGAAATGCGTCAGTCAAACCGGATCATCCAGCAGTGCGCCGCCTGGTTGCGGGCAAACCCCGGACCGGTGATGGTTAACGACCACAAACTGGCGCCGCCACAACGGGCCGAGATGAAAGCAGACATGGAGTCGATGATTCACCACTTTAAGTTGTTCAGTGAGGGCTACAGCACGCCCGAGGGACAGGTCTATCAGGCGGTCGAAGCACCCAAGGGAGAATTCGGTATTTATCTGGTCTCTGACGGGGCCAACAAGCCTTATCGACTGAAGATTCGCGCGCCAGCATTTCCGCACCTGGCAGCGCTGGATGAGATGTCGCGTGGCCATATGCTGGCGGACGTGGTCGCGATTATTGGCACTCTGGACGTCGTTTTCGGGGAGATCGACCGATGACTGGACAAGGAGCCTACCGTCTGTCCGATTCTGTACGGAAGAAGATCGAAGCCGAGATCGTCAAGTATCCAACCGCGCGGGCCGCAGCCAAGTCAGGGCTACGTTATGCCCAGGCCGAACACGGCTGGGTCTCGGATGGAGTGATCCGGGCAGTTGCTGAGATATTGGGCCTACAGCCGATCGAGGTGTTCGAAGTCGCCACCTTTTACGACATGTTCTACACCCGGCCAGTGGGTCGGCATCAGATTCGGGTATGCACTAACGTGTCGTGCATGCTGCGCGGCTCGACACAAGTTATGCAACAACTACGCCAGGAGCTTGCAGTTGAAAGCGGACAGACCACCGAGGATCAACGTTTCACTCTGAGTGAGGCTGAATGCCTCGGCGCTTGCGGTGGTGCTCCGATGATGATGATTGACAATGATTACCACGAGAACCTGAACCTGGAAACATTAGATAAGGTTCTCGAGAAATACGAGTAAATACGATGGGACGCTGTTACGTCTGCCTGCCCGAGCCTGATATTGAAACGCCCTGGACTTTACGCGCCTATCGCGAGCACGGCGGCTATTCAGCGTGGGAGAACATCCTCGATCAGAGAACGCCACCTGAAACACTGATACAGGTGGTCAAAGAGTCAGGTCTGCGGGGCCGTGGCGGTGCCGGTTTTCCGACGGGACTCAAGTTCAGCTTCATGCCACGGGCACACGCTGGCCAAAGTTATATTGTCTGTAATTCCGACGAAAGCGAGCCCGGTACGTTTAAGGACCGGGATATTTTGCGTTTCAACCCGCACCAACTTATTGAAGGGTTGGCAATTTCCGGCTACGCCATCGGTGCAACGGTTGGCTACAACTATATTCGGGGGGAATATTTCGAGCCCTGGCAGCGTTTTGAAAGCGCACTCGCTGAAGCCCGTGCAGCCGGACTGTTAGGTGCAAATCTNAAAGGCTCAGGGATTGATTTCGAACTNCACAGCCAACGTGGTGCGGGCGCGTATATCTGCGGTGAGGAAACTGCGTTACTCGAGTCCCTGGAAGGGAAGAAAGGGCAGCCCAGGTTTAAACCCCCGTTCCCGGCCCAAGTTGGCGCTTTTGGTCGGCCTACCACGGTAAACAATACCGAAACTCTAGCATCTGTACCCCCGATCATCCGCAATGGGCCAGAATGGTTTGCCAATCTTGGTGTCGCAAACAGTGCNGGCAGCAAGATNTTTTCGGTCTCCGGCCATGTTCAAAGGCCNGGAAACTATGAGGTNAACCTCGGCACGCCATTTGCTGAGTTNNTGGAAATGGCTGGAGGGGTGCGCNCTGGCCATAAACTGAAGGCGGTGATTCCTGGNGGCTCCTCGGTGCCGGTGNTACCAGCCGCAACCATTATGCAATGCGCAATGGACTATGACTCGCTGGCGCAAGCAGGCTCAGCGTTGGGTGCAGGCTCAGTGATTGTAATGGATGATACTACTTGCATGGTGGAAGCACTTGAAAGGATCTCGTATTTCTATTTTGTGGAATCCTGCGGCCAATGCACGCCCTGTCGCGAGGGTACTGGTTGGCTCTATCGCCTGGTGCAACGTATTCGCGCNGGCAATGGAAATCCGCAAGATCTGGATACGCTCAAATCGGTGGCTGACCGGATTGAGGGGGCAACTATCTGCGCACTGGGGGATGCTGCTGCTTGGCCGGNACAAAGCTTTCTTAAGCACTACCGGCACGAGTTTGAGGCCATGATCAGTGGTTGCGAGGCGGCTTGAGGTCACCATGACAGATCANGTCAAGTTGAGCATCAACGGACGGGAGTGCGAAGCCAAGGCAGGCGCTATGATTATCGAAGTGGCCGATGCCATAGGNATCGATATTCCACGCTTTTGCTACCACGAAAAGTTATCTATAGCGGCAAGTTGCCGCATGTGCCTGGTCGAAGTGGAAAAAGCACCGAAGGCATTGCCGGCCTGTGCTACTCCGGTCAGCGACGGCATGGTGGTGCGCACGACCTCAGCAGCGGCCAAGGCGGCACAACAAGCCACCATGGAATTCTTGCTCATTAATCACCCGTTGGATTGCCCGGTCTGNGACCAGGGCGGGGAGTGCCCTCTGCAGGACCAGGCCATCGACTACGGTGCGGATCACTCCCGCTTTGGGGAACAGAAAAGAGCTGTTTCAAGTGGCGATATTGGTCCGTTGATCGCTACAGCGATGACCCGTTGTATCCACTGTACGAGGTGTGTGCGTTTCGGTCGCGAAGTGGCAGGAGTTATGGAGTTGGGTGCGACCGGCCGTGGAGAAAATATGGCTGTCCAAACCTACCTTGATGACGCTCTCGACAGCGAGGTCTCCGGCAACGTGATTGACTTGTGTCCGGTGGGCGCATTGACTTCAAAGCCATATCGATTCAGTGCCCGACCGTGGGAGTTGCAGAGCCATTTGGCAATTAGCCCACATGATTGTCTGGGTTCAAACCTGCGAGTGCAGACCGCAAACGGCGAAGTTAAGCGGGTGTTGCCCGAGGTAAATGANGATATTAATGAATGCTGGCTGTCCGACCGGGACCGCTTCGGCTACGAGGGNGTGAACTCACCNGACCGCTTGACTCTACCCNTGGTGCGTGGTGTGGANGGATTTGAACAGGTGAGTTGGGAACAGGCCTTGACNCGANCAGCCGAAGGCTTGAGCGAGGTTCGCNAGNGCGCNGGTGGTGACGCAATCGGNGCATTGTGTACGCCNATGGCGACAATGGAAGAGTTTTTCTTGNTGCAGAAGTTCATGCGCTCGCTGGGCTCTTNCAATGTNGATCACCGGTTGCGGCAACNNGATTTTTCGGATGATGCCGAGGCGCCGCTTTANCCGGGGCTTGAGATACCGGTAACGGCGCTGGAGCAAGCGACTGCCGTGTTGCTGGTNGGGTGCAATCTGCGCAAAGAGTTGCCACTGCTGGCNCTGCGATTACGGCGGATGGTTGCAGCCGGTGGCCGCGTTGGGGTTCTCGATACGNTGAGTTACGACCTCAATTTNGACTGTGGGCCTAGGGCAATTTTGCCGCCACAGCAACTGCCCGCAGGGCTGGCNGCTGTTGCCGTGGCTCTTTCGGGGAAAAAAGACAGTTCGTTGCCCGNGNCGATNGGGAAGCGAGCNCAAANCGAAGTCAGTTGTGNGGCTGTTTCGGATCTGGCCGAGNTGTTGCTCGGTGCGGGCCAGGGAGCAGTTATTTTGCTGGGGCAAAACGCACTTAACCACGCCGATGCCGCTGGCCTTAAGNCTGNNGCCGCGTGGATNGCTAATACNACCGGNGCTCGACTTGGCTGGCTGGCCGAAGCCAACAGTGCGGGTGCTTGGCTGGCGGGNTGTGTGCCGCATCGCCAGCCCGNTGGTGTGCCCGTTGTAGCNCCAGGCTTAAANACTAGTGAAATGNCGCGGGGTTCACTCGATGCGCTGNTGCTNTTTGGCGTNGAGCCGNGGCTTGATTGCGTGGNTGGGCAGGCAATTGAGNGGGCGCTTCAGCGGGCAAGAACTGTGNTTTGTATCAGTAGTTATCGCTCGGCGGTGCCCGCNCGGGCCGATGTGGTGTTACCGCTNGCGCCTTACACTGAAAGCGCAGGCACTTACGTTAACCTTAACGGCAANTNCCAGTTNTCCCANGCCGCNACGNTGCCACGNGCCGAGGCNCGGCCTGGCTGGAATATTNTGCAAGNCTTGGCCAANTTGCTGGATCTTCCGGACTTTGCGTATACCAACCTGGATCANGTATCGGCTGAANTTAACCTGNCCCCTGGNCCCANNNTGCGGGTNCCGTTTGGGGCGGCGGTNAAAGCGTCAGNTAAGGCAGCNGCCGATAGCGANGACCTTGCCCGCATTGCCGACGTGCCGATTTATGCGGCCGANCCAGTGGTACGGCGAGCCGGTGCNCTTCAGCGTACCTCAGATGCNGCGAACCTGNTAGTGGGGCTGCATGTTGAAGACTTAGCTCGGCGCGATATTCTTNCCGGTGAACAAGTNCAGGTGAGTGCAAATGGCACCAGCGTCCGTTTACGCGCAGCCGATGATCCGCGTGTACCTAAAGGCTGCGTGTACCTGCCAGCNGCTAACTGNAGCACTGCTCCACTTGGTGNCGCCCANTGGGTNCGGGTCACGGTGGCAAAGTAGCCAGTATGGAAACCCTNCAAACTCTTCTCGTGCTCTGGGATNCCGTGCCGCTTTTTTTTCANATTGCCCTGAAGATCATGTTGATTTTGGTGCCGTTGATGGTTGCCGTCGCTTATTACACCTATGCGGAGCGTAAGGTGATCGCCTACATGCACGTACGGATCGGCCCAAACCGAGTCGGGCCGCGCGGCTGGCTGCAACCGATCGCGGATGCGCTTAAATTGATGTTCAAAGAGATGCTCATCCCGACCAACGCTGATCGCTATCTGTTTATTGTTGCTCCAATACTGTCACTGGCGCCGGCGATCGGTGCGTGGGCGGTAATTCCGTTCACCGGCACACTGATCCTCGCCAACGTCGACGCCAGCTTGTTATTTGTACTCGCGTTGACTTCGCTGGGGATATACGGCGTGGTAATAGCCGGTTGGGCCTCTAACTCAAAGTATGCTTTTCTCGGCGCCATGCGTTGTGCTGCGCAGATCGTCGCCTACGAAATTGCGATGGGCTTCGCCCTGGTGGGAGTGCTCATGGCTGCCGGCAGCCTTAACCTGCGGGAGATCGTGCTGGCCCAATCCGGTGGCATTCACCAGTGGTATTTCATCCCGTTGCTGCCGTTATTCGTCGTCTACCTGGTTTCTGGGGTGGCCGAAACTAACCGGTCGCCGTTCGATGTAGCCGAAGGCGAGTCCGAGATCGTGGCTGGGTTCCATGTCGACTATTCGGGTATGGGTTTCGCTGTTTTCTTCTTGGCCGAATACGCGAACATGTTGCTGATCTCGGCGTTGACGGTGCTGATGTTTCTCGGTGGCTGGCAGCCGCCGCTCGAGATCGCACCATTTACGTGGTTGCCCGGTTTTTTCTGGTTTTTCGGCAAACTTGCGGTGATCGCATTTTTGTTCCTGTGGTTCCGGGCCACCTTTCCGCGTTACCGGTACGACCAGATAATGCGCCTGGGCTGGAAGGTATTCATTCCGGTAACGCTGATCTGGATCGGTGTCATTGGCGTCGCCCGCTTTTTAACGCCGTTCGGTTGGTTTTTCAGTTGAGGCTGGTGTCGGCAAGAACATGTTAAGGCGCTTTTTCAATACCTGGTTTCTGCCAGAACTTGCCGCTGGCCTTGGGGTAACTGCCCGTTACCTGTTCCGGAAGAAATTCACGGTTCAGTATCCTGAGGAAAAAACGCCGAAATCGCCCCGTTTTCGCGGCCTACACGCGCTGCGCCGCTATACCAACGGTGAAGAGCGCTGCATCGCCTGCAAGTTGTGCGAAGCCGTCTGCCCAGCGCTTGCCATCACTATCGAGTTGGCCGAGCGTGAGGATGGCAGCCGCCGAACCACCCGCTACGACATAGACCTGTTCAAATGCATTTACTGCGGATTCTGTGAGGAGTCCTGCCCGGTGGATTCGATCGTGTTGAGTGATATTCATGAGTACCACTTTGAGACAGGTGCATCAGGCACACTCAGCAAAGCCGATCTACTGAAAATAGGTGACCAGCATGAAGTCAAGATTGCGGCGGACCGCGCGGTCGACGCACCATACCGGTAGAAAAAGGATATGAATTTTCTACTCATCGTATTCTTCGTGTTTGCAGTGATACTGGTCGGGGCCAGTATCCTAGTGGTGACTGTGCGCAACCCAGTTAAGGCAGCGCTGTATCTGGTGCTCGCCTTTTTCAGTGCCGCCTGTATCTGGCTGACCCTTGAAGCCGAGTTCTTGGCTATCACACTGGTGCTGGTATATGTGGGTGCGGTGATGGTGCTGTTTCTATTTGTAATCATGATGCTGGATATCGATCTAGCCCAGATGCGAGCGGGTTTTGTTCGCTATATGCCACTCGGACTTATCGTCGGAGTGGCGATGGCAGGCGAATTGGTTCTGGTGGTGCTTGCTGGAGAATTTGACTTGGATGCGGTACCCAGGCCAGGCGGCCACGATGCACAGTACAGTAACACTCGGGAATTGGGCCGGGTGATCTACACCGATTACGTGTTCGCGTTCGAGGTTGCGGCGCTAATCCTGTTAGTAGCAATTATCGCTGCCATCACCCTTACCCTGCGGCGGCGGCCCGAAACCCGCTATCAGAGGCCACAACAGCAGGTGCGAGTACGTAAGGAAGACCGCCTGCGGATTGTCCAGATGCCCTCGGCAGGGGAAGGAGAAGAATGATCCCCCTGTCTTACTACCTGGTGCTCGGGGCGCTGTTGTTCGCGATCGCCGTGGTCGGCATCTTCCTGAATCGCAAGAACCTCGTCATCATTCTGATGGCTATTGAACTGCTGTTGTTGGCGGCGAACATGAATTTTGTTGCCTTTTCCCACTACCTGAGTGACACAGGTGGGCAGGTTTTCGTGTTCTTTATCCTGACTGTAGCTGCGGCAGAGGCTGCTGTTGGCCTCGCCATTCTTATCGTGCTGTTCCGGGCACGGCAAACCATCAACGTCCAAGACCTGGACCAGTTGCGAGGTTAGCAAAGGATGCGGGCAATCTACCTGGCAATACCGTTGGCCTGTCTCGCAGCAGCGATTGTTGCGGGGCTGTTCGGCACAGCCATCGGCCGCCGGGCAGCGCATCGGATCACTATTATCGGGGTTGCGATTTCTTTCGTCCTTTCGGTGGTGGTCGCGCTTGATGTCTTTGCGGGCAACACCTTCAATGGCACGGTTTATACCTGGGCGACCAGCGGTGGAACCCGATTCGAAATCGGGTTCATGCTAGATCAACTCTCTAGCGTCATGATGGTAGTAGTCACTTTCGTCTCGCTGATGGTGCATATCTACACAATTGGCTACATGGCGGACGACTCTGGTTATAAGCGTTTCTTCAGTTACATTTCGCTGTTCACTTTTGCGATGCTGATGTTGGTTATGGCGAACAACTTTCTGCAATTGTTCTTCGGCTGGGAGGCCGTGGGCCTGGTATCGTATTTGTTGATCGGCTTCTGGTACGAGAGGGAGTCGGCCATTCGCGCCAACCTGAAAGCTTTTCTAGTCAATCGGGTAGGCGACTTCGGTTTTCTACTCGGTATCGGTGCCGTGTTGTACTTGTTTGACTCCCTGGACTATGCGGTAGTGTTTGCCGCAGCACCGGGCATCGCGGACCAGACCGCGACCAGCCCACTGGGGGGTGAATGGCTATGGCTGACGATTGTCTGTCTGCTGTTATTTGTCGGTGCGATGGGTAAATCGGCGCAGGTGCCATTGCACGTTTGGTTGCCGGATTCGATGGAGGGCCCGACGCCGATTTCGGCGCTGATCCATGCCGCCACGATGGTGACTGCCGGCATCTTCATGGTGGCGCGCATGTCACCGCTGTTTGAGCTTTCCCAGACGGCGTTATCAGTGGTATTGGTGATTGGGGCTCTGACAGCGTTTCTGATGGCGCTAGTTGGACTGGTTCAAAATGACATCAAGCGGGTGGTTGCCTATTCGACCTTGTCGCAACTCGGGTACATGACTGTGGCCCTTGGAGCGTCGGCCTACTCGGTCGCAATTTTCCACCTTGTGACCCACGCGTTTTTCAAGGCACTACTGTTCCTCGGGGCCGGCTCGGTCATCATCGCCCTGCACCATGAGCAGGATATGCGCAAGATGGGTGGGCTGAAGAAATACATGCCGGTGACTTACGTGACTGCGATCATCGGGAGCCTGGCGCTGGCTGGTATCCCGCCCTTTGCCGGCTTCTTTTCTAAGGATGCGATCATCGAGGCAGTCCATCACTCGAGCATACCCGGATCCGGCATTGCCTACCTGGCGGTGCTTGCGGGCGTAGCCGTTACCGCCTTCTACTCCTTCCGCCTGGTATTTCTGGTGTTCCACGGTGAGCCGCGCATGGATGAGGCTACCCGTTCGCACCTGCACGAGAGCCCATGGGTTGTTACCGGGCCCCTGGTGATGCTGGCGATTCCTTCGATCCTGGCCGGCCTTGCGCTGGTGGAGCCGGCCCTTTCGGGGGCCTTGTTTGGTGATTCGCTGGCGCACACCAAGGCGGCCGAAGAGCATATCTCCGCGACCAGCATGATGATCCATGGCTTGACGGCAGCACCGCTTTGGCTCGCCGTGACCGGCATTGTTGGCGCTTGGCTATGCTATATCGCCCGACCCAATCTGCCGGGCATGGTCGCAGGGCGGTTGCAACTGGTTTACCAGATTCTTGACCACAAATATGGCTTCGACCAGTTGTACCTGCGTGTGTTCGGACAAGGGAGCCGGGAATTGGGCCAGTTGCTCTGGCAAGTGGGGGACGTGCGCTTAATTGACGGAATATTGGTAAATGGCACGGCCCGACTGATCGGACGCCTGGCGGGCATCCTGCGCCAGTTGCAGACCGGTTATGTTTACCACTACGCCTTCACCATGATCATCGGTTTGGTGTTGTTATCGGCATGGCTGCTGTGGCGATGACCGGCGGGTGCTTTGCATGAGTTGGCTCGACCAACATCTGCTGTCGATCATCATCTGGTTCCCGGTCATTGGGGGGGTGCTGGTACTTGCCACCGGTCGTGATGCCAATGCAGCCGTTGCGCGGCGACTGGCACTTGGTTTTTCCCTGGGCACCTTGGTTCTCAGTCTACCGCTTTACAGCCGCTTCGACAATGCGACCGCGCACATGCAGTTCGTGGAAAGAGCAGACTGGATAACTGCCTTTAATGTCGATTATTTCCTCGGTATCGACGGTATCTCGATGCCGTTAATTCTGCTTACAGCATTATTGACGGTGGTGGTGGTTATTGCCGGATGGGAGGTGATCCGGGAACGGGTTGCCCAATATCTCGCGGCTTTTCTGATCATGGAGGGTCTCATGATTGGGGTGTTCTGTGCCCTGGACGCGATACTTTTTTATTTGTTTTGGGAGGCAATGCTGATTCCGATGTTCCTCATTATCGGTATCTGGGGTGGCAGCAACCGGGTTTATGCGGCAATCAAGTTTTTTCTGTATACCCTAGTGGGTTCGTTACTGATGCTGGTGGCTCTGATCTACTTGTATTTTTCTGCTGGGGAATCCTTCAGCATTCTCGACTTTCACAATGCTCCTTTGGGCGCAACTGCCCAGACTCTGATATTCCTGGCCTTTTTTGCCGCCTTTGCGGTGAAGGTGCCTATGGTCCCGGTCCATACCTGGCTGCCGGATGCCCATGTTGAAGCGCCGACCGGGGGTTCGGTGATACTGGCGGCCATTACCTTGAAAATGGGCGCTTACGGATTCCTGCGGATGAGTATTCCGATCGCCCCAGATGCAGCACGTGATTTAGCCTGGCTTGTGATCGGACTGTCGCTGACGGCAGTAGTCTACATTGCCCTGGTTGCGTTGGTGCAGCGGGATATGAAAAAGCTTATCGCCTATTCATCGATCTCGCACATGGGTTTCGTCACCCTGGGTTTTTTCATATTTGAGTCACGCGGCATGGAAGGCGCGCTGGTGCAGATGATCTCTCATGGTTTCATCTCCGGCGCGCTGTTTCTGTGCGTCGGCGTGCTTTACGACCGCCTTCATTCCCGGGAAATCGCCAGTTACGGTGGCGTGGTTAACAGCATGCCGGTGTTTGCTACGCTACTGGTATTTTTTGCGTTGGCAAATGCCGGCCTACCAGGCACCTCTGGATTCGTCGGGGAATTTCTGGTGATTCTGGGCTCCTTCAGCGTGAATCCCTGGTATGCGGCCGTTGCGGCATTGACTCTGATCGTCGGTGCGGCCTATACCCTGTGGATGATTAAACGCGTAGTTTTCGGAGCTGTCGCCAATGACAGTGTTCGGGATTTGGTGGATATTAATAGGCGAGAACTGCTGGTCTTGGGCGTGCTGGCAGTTTGTGTGCTCGGTCTTGGGGTCTGGCCATTGCCCGTGCTCGAAGTGATGCATGTGACGGTGGATAATCTGCTGGCGCACGCCACGGTGTCGAAACTGTAATGCAAGCACAAACCTTACTACTGTCGACGGCGCTGCCGGAAATTTTGGTTTCAGTCATGGCCTGCGCGATACTGCTACTGGATTTGTACCTGCCCAGGGAGAGTAGGGCGAAAGTTGGCTATGGACTTTCCGTGTTGACCCTACTCGCGGCCACTGTTATTGCCTTAGGCGGTCTCGGCAGCGGCTCTACTTTGGGGTTCAATGGTCTGGTGGTCCGCGACGATGTTTCCGGGGTGCTAAAAGCTGGCGTTTTGCTTGGCACAGCGGCGGTGCTGGTTTACTCCCGCAGTTATGCCGTGGCTCGACGTATCTGGCGGGGCGAGTTCTTCGTACTGGCCCTGTTGGGTGTGGTTGGGATGATGGTCATGATCTCGGCGGCACACCTGATATCGCTTTATGTGGGCTTGGAATTGTTGGCGCTATGTCTGTACGCGATGATCGCACTGCAGCGAGATTCGGTGAAGGCGGCAGAAGCGGCCATGAAGTACTTCATACTTGGCGCATTGGCCTCCGGAATACTGCTATACGGGATGTCGCTACTCTACGGCCTGACCGGCTCGCTTTCTCTGCGCGGCCTCCAGGAGGCCGCCATAAATCTTTCACTTGATAACTTGCCGCTACTGGTGGCGCTGGTTTTAGTGGTGGCCGGGCTGTTGTTCAAACTCGGCGCTGTCCCGTTCCATATGTGGGTACCGGACGTTTATGAAGGTTCTGCTACTTGCACCACCTTGTACCTTTCTGCCGCGCCCAAGTTAGCGGGTTTTGCAATTGTGTTGAGATTACTCGCGGTCGGCCTCGACGACTGGTTGGCAGCCTGGCAGGACATGCTGGTGGTTTCGGCCATTTTATCGGTGGTGATCGGCAACACGGTTGCAATCGCCCAGACCAACATTAAGCGCATGCTGGCTTATTCAACCATCTCCCACATGGGCTTTTTGTTGTTGGGATTTTTAGCTGGCAGTACGGCTGGATACTCAGCGTCTATGCTTTATGCTGTCATCTATACCGTAGTCAGCCTTGCGGCCTTTGGGATTGTACTTGCACTTTGTACACCGGCACTTGAAATAGAACAACTTAACGACCTCAAGGGATTGAATCGTCGCCAGCCGTGGCTTGCTTTTCTGATGTTGCTGGTCATGTTTACGTTGGCGGGCGTACCGCCAACGGTAGGTTTTTATGCGAAGTTTGCCGTGCTGCAAGCAGCGCTTTCAGCAGGTTTTATCTCGCTGGTAATTGTAGCCGTTATCTTTGCCGTCATTGGGGCCTTCTACTATCTGCGCGTGGTGAAAATAATGTATTTTGATGAGCCGGGAGATGCCCCACCGGTCGTCGCATTTACGGGCGATGTCGGCGCCACCGCGGTGTTGAGCGTTAATGCCTTAGTGCTGGTATTGAGCATGCCCTGGATCGGCGCTTTAATCGACCTGCTGAGCCGCGCGGTGGCAGCACTCCCGAGCCATTAAAGAAGCTGTGCCGAGAGGCAGAGACTCAGCTGGCGGTCTTTGAGACACAGTCCTGGAAGCCCGGAAATCCGCAGAATATTCGCTGTTTTGTGGTAAAATATCCCTGCTTTTGCGGTGCTGCCAACTGACGGCGAGCGCACCCCTCGCGCACCTTTGAAATTTCCCGACTGGATGGATTCGGCGACCCTGGGTAACGGGTGGCCATACCCGCGAATATGGAAGAAATAGCCAAAGAAACACTGCTGGCAAACCTGGAACAGGAAATGCGTCGTTCCTACCTCGATTACGCGATGAGCGTCATCGTTGGCCGGGCGCTGCCTGACATTCGCGATGGCCTCAAGCCGGTTCACCGCCGTGTCCTGTACGCTATGTCTGAGCTTGGCAATGACTGGAACAAAGGCTACAAGAAATCCGCCAGGGTGGTTGGTGACGTCATCGGCAAGTACCACCCACACGGTGATTCGGCGGTTTACGACACTATCGTGCGCCTGGCTCAACCGTTTTCTCTGCGCTACCCCTTGATTGATGGCCAAGGGAACTTCGGTTCGGTGGATGGTGATTCACCAGCGGCGATGCGATACACAGAGATTCGACTGGCGCGAATCGCCCACGAACTACTTGATGACCTTGATCGGGAAACAGTGGATTTTGTCCCCAACTATGATGAGACTGAGAGCCAACCAGCAGTTCTTCCCGCCAGTTTCCCCAACCTGCTGGTCAACGGATCTACCGGGATCGCCGTCGGAATGGCGACCAATATCCCGCCGCACAACCTCACCGAGGCCATCAACGCTTGTCTCGCGCTTATTGACAACGAGGAAGCCAGTATCGGTGATTTGATGAAGCACATTCCGGGTCCTGACTTTCCGACCGCGGGCATCATTAACGGCAGCCGCGGAATAAAGCAGGCTTACCAGACCGGTCGCGGCAAAATCTACGTACGCGCGCGGGTGGCAACAGAGGCAGACTCCCGGCGCGACCGCACTTTACTGGTTGTGACAGAACTACCTTACCAAGTAAATAAGGCAAGGTTGCTTGAGAAAATCGCTGACTTGGTAAAGAACAAACGTCTTGAGGGTATTTCAGGTTTGCGCGATGAATCCGACAAGACCGGTATGCGCATGGTCATCGAGTTAAAGCGCGGTGAGGTGCCTGAGGTGGTTTTGAACAATCTGTATCAGCATACCCAGATGCAAACCGTGTTCGGGATTAACCTGGTCGCGTTACGGAACAACCAACCGAGAATTTTCAACCTGCGGGAGATTCTGGAGGATTTCATTCGGCACCGGCGCGAGGTTGTGACCAGGCGTACGATTTTCGAGTTGCGAAAGGCCCGGGCCCGGGCCCATGTGCTGGAGGGTCTGGCCGTGGCACTGGCTAACCTGGACCCGGTCATTGCCCTTATCAAGGCGGCAGCTAATCCGGCGCAAGCGCGGGAATCTCTGTTGCACGAAACCTGGGAGCCGGGCGCAGTCGCAACCATGCTGGATCACCTCGATACCGATATCTCACGCCCAGACGGCCTGGGGCAAGGTTTCGGGCTGACCGAGGAAGGCTATAGGCTTACCACTACCCAGGCCCAGGCCATCCTGGACTTGCGCTTGCACCGCCTCACTGGGCTAGAACAGAACAAGATCCGGGATGAGTACGGTGAGATTCTTAAACGCATCCGTGACCTGTTGGTAATTCTGCAGGACGCAGAACGCCTTATGCAGGTGGTGAGGGGGGAACTTACCGATATCCTTAAGCGCTACGGTGACGAGCGGCGTACCGAGATTACGGTCGAACATTTGGACCTCGACGATGAGGACTTGATTCCGCGTGAGGACGTGGTGGTCACACTCTCTCACGAAGGCTACGCAAAATCCCAACCCCTAGCTGACTATCAGGCTCAGCGTCGCGGTGGCAAAGGCCGGGTTGCGACCCGCACCAAAGAAGAAGATTTCGTCAAGTCGCTGTTCATTGCCAATAGTCACGATACGATCCTGTGTTTTTCCAATGTTGGGAAGGTCTACTGGCTGCGGGTATTCCAGTTACCCCAGGCCGGTCGGATGGCCCGCGGTCGACCGCTAGTCAATCTTTTGCCGCTAAAAAAAGGCGAACAGATTACTGCGGTGCTGCCGCTTAATGGCTTTGACCAAGGTCGTTACATATTCATGGCTACTCGGGACGGAACGGTCAAGAAGTGCGCGTTGGAGAAATTTTCGCGCCAGCGGACTGTTGGCCTGCGAGCGCTAGAACTTGCGGAGACCGACGAACTCGTCGGTGTCGGCCTAACCGACGGCGATTCCGACATTTTACTGTTCAGTTCTTCAGGCAAGGCGATTCGGTTTGCCGAGTCGGACGTTCGAGAAATGGGGCGGACCGCGCGAGGGGTTCGTGGCATCGCACTAAAGACAGGACAGTCAGTGATCTCCATGATCATCGTTGCCAACGACAGCAAAGACTATCAAGTTCTAGTTGCTACAGAACATGGCTATGGCAAGCGTACTGAGCTCGCTGGATTTCCGACTAAACGGCGCGGTGGCCAGGGAGTGATTGCAATAAAAGTCGAGGGGCGAAACGGTGCACTGGTCGGAGCAGAACTGGTATCCGACATCGATGAACTGATGCTGATCACCGATGGTGGGCGCCTAGTCCGGACGCGGATCACGGAGATATCAACCCTTGGCCGAAATACCCAGGGAGTCAGGCTGATTAGTCTGCGTGATGGCGAGAACCTAGTCAGTATTGGTGGGGTAGATGAAGCTAACGGGGCTGATAACGGCACCACTGGCGGGCAGGCTAATTGATTTTACCCGGAGACGTGAGTAAGGCTGTCGTGGTGTTATTCATTCAGGAAGTAGATCATGGATGATGGGAAATGTAAGGTGCTGGTCTACGACAACATTTCGGAGACTGGGCTGGAGCACCTATCCAAAGACCGCTATCAGGTCAATGCCGACACCGGTGATCCTGACGCGATCCTGCTACGCTCCAGGAACATGCAGGAAATGAAGATCAATTCCAGTCTCAAGGCGGTTGGCAGAGCGGGCGCGGGCGTCAACAATATCCCAGTCCAACGACTAAGTGAGGCCGGGATTCCAGTTTTCAACACGCCTGGCGCTAACGCCAACGCAGTGAAGGAGTTGGTGGTGGCGGGGCTGCTGCTGTCCTGCCGCAACGTCATCCAAGCCTGGCAATATACCGAGTCCCTTGCCGGCACGCCGGAAGAGATCTCTGCAGCAGTGGAAATAGGGAAGAAGAAGTATGCCGGCTCCGAACTTCCTGGACGGACTCTGGGCATTATCGGATTGGGTGCAATTGGTCGTTCGGTTGCCGATACTGCACTACAACTCGGGATGCGGGTCATAGGTCATGATCCAATGCTGACTGTGGAAGGTGCTTGGCAGCTGCCGACAGAGGTTGCCAGGGCCTCCTCGGTGGCCGAGGTGCTCGCCAACGCTGACTTTATTACCTTCCACGTGCCGTTGACCGATGATACCCGGTACATGATCAATGAGCACACGATCCGCGCAATCCGGCCGGGCGCCTCCCTGCTTAACTTTGCCCGGGCTGGCATCGTCGAGGATTCAGCAGTGGCGAAGGCTCTGTCGACCGGCAGCCTGCACGCCTACACGACCGATTTCCCATCTCCCGAGTTGATCGGCACCCCTGGGGTTATCGCATTGCCACACCTTGGTGCGTCAACCGTGGAAGCGGAGGAGAACTGCGCAAGAATGGTCGTTGAACAGATACGAGATTTTCTGGAAAACGGCAATATTCGCAACTCGGTTAATTTTCCTGCGGTGATGTTGCCGCGCGGAACCTCCTACCGGGTGGTGGTGACGAACGCAAATGTGCCAAACATGCTCGGTCAGATCTCAACTGCCATGGCGCAGGGAGGGTTGAACATACATGATATGATCAATCAATCCCGCAATACATTGGCCTACACCGTAGTTGATACCGATAGCCCGATTGCGCCTGATATGGTGGCGCGACTGCAGGCGATCGACGGCGTGCTCCACGCACGCATCGTTTGAGTTGAGACAAACTGCGGTGGGCTATGCCGCATCTCCCGTTTTGCAACGATCATGTCAGATAAGCCTACAATCGATGAACTGCGCACCCGTATAGACAACATAGATGTAGAGTTGTTGGCGCTGCTCAACCAACGGATAAGGCTGGCGCAGTCGGTTGGCCACAACAAATCCACACAAGGCCAGGAGGTCTACCGGGCCGACCGCGAGGCACAAATCATCAGCGGGCTCGTGGCCAGGAACTCCGGCCCACTGGAAGCAGACCAGGTCAGTTTCCTGTTTCGGGAAATTATTTCGATTGCCCGGCGGGCCGAGGGGCCGCTAACAGTAGCATTGCTGGGACCGGCCGGGACTTATTCGGAAACTGCTGCTTTGAAACAGTTTGGCCACCAGATCGAGCGGCTCGAAGCTGCCAGCGTGGACGAGGTTTTCCGTTTGACCGAGTCGGGCAGCGCCACGTTCGGCGTAGTACCGGTCGAGAATTCGACCGAAGGGGGTATCAACACGACACTGGATCGATTGCTCGAAACCACGCTCGTCATTTGCGGTGAAATCGAGTTGCGAATCGAACATTGCCTGCTGGGTCACTCAGGAGGGCAGGTGCCGAGGTTGGTGATGGGTCACCAGCAGGCATTGGCACAATGCCGCCATTGGCTGGATACCCAACTGCCGGGGGTCGAATCGATAGCGGTGGCAAGCAACGCCGAGGCAGCGCGCCGGGCGGTGCAGGACAGTGCCGCTGCCGCCATTGCGGCAAAGGAAACGGCTAGTCTTTATAGGCTGGCGGTCCTGGAAGAAAACATCGAGGACCAGCCCGGCAACACCACCCGATTCCTGGCTCTTGGCAAAAACCCGGTTGGCCACAGTGGCCGGGATAAGACGAGTCTTGTTATGTCGAATACCGATCGCCCTGGGGCGTTGCACGAACTGCTCGCTCCGTTACATGAAGCCGGCATCAGCATGACTCGAATCGAGTCCAGACCCATGCGGTCAGGCCTGTGGAAGTATGTCTTCTTCATTGACCTGGAGGGTCACCGTGAAGACCCGTCGGTGCGCGAGGCGCTCACACATATGCAACGAGAGGCCGCCTTTTTCAAGATACTTGGTTCTTACCCCCGGAGCACCTGATATGCCAGGCCCAGATATACAGAAAATGACAGTGCCCGGAGTGCGTCAACTGCAGCCGTACCTGCCAGGCAAGCCAACCGAGGAACTGGAGCGCGAACTCGGCATCCAGTCGATCATCAAAATGGCCTCCAATGAAAACCCACTGGGGCCACCTGCAAGGGTCAGGCAGATAATTGCAGAGCAAACGCACGGTTTAGCTCGTTATCCTGACGATTCCGGCTTCCAATTCAAGTCCGCCTTGGCAGCGTATTTAGGTGTCGATGCAGGGCAGATCACCTTCGGCAACGGCTCGAGTCAGGTGCTGGAATTAGTTGTTCGGGCCTTTGTCCAGCCAGGTGAGCGCGTGGTCATGTCCGAGTACGCATTCGTCGTGTACTCGCTTGCGGCGCAGGCTGTCGATGCTGACCTTGTGGTGGTGCCGGCCAAAAACTGGGCCCATGACCTTGAGACAATGGCGGCCAGTGTGGATGCCAACACCCGGGTGGTTTTTATCGCCAACCCGAACAACCCGACCGGCACGTGGATTGACTGTGTTGCGCTGGAAGCATTTCTCAAACGCATGCCTGACCACGTCGTTACTGTAGTTGACGAAGCGTATTTCGAGTACGTCGATGATGCGGATTTCCCCGACGCTGTTGCGCTACTCAGGCGCTGGCCCGGGTTGATCGCAACCCGTACATTCTCCAAGATCTATGCACTCGCCGGTTTGCGGATCGGCTATGCCGTGGCATCAAGCGGTATCACGGAGGTATTGAACCGGGTCCGTCAGCCTTTCAACGTTAATAGCCTAGGCCTGGTAGCAGCGTCTGAGGCGCTGACTGAAACCGAATTCGTCCAACATAGCCGGCGGATTAACAAAGCCGGCATGGTGCAGTTGTGCCAGGGCTTTCAGAAGCTCGGCCTTGAATACATCCCGTCGAAAGGGAACTTCATCAGCGTGGATGTCGGAGGCCCGGCCGAAGCTGTTTACGAGCGCCTACTGCGCCAGGGCGTGATCGTACGGCCCGTTGCCAACTACGGGATGCCCCAGCACTTGCGTATTACGATCGGCCTTGAGCAGGAGAATGACCAAGCTCTAACGGCACTCGAGACTGCCCTCGCAAGGTAGGACCGACAACTGCTTCCATGGGTGAGCCACAGCATTCGCTAGGAACGCTGACCGTCGTCGGTGTCGGGCTGATCGGGGGATCCCTGGCTGGGGCGCTCAAGGCTGCCGGATGCGTCAGTGAGGTGATCGGTTATAGCCGCAGTCAAAGGAATCTCAGGCAAGCGCTTGAACTAGGCCTCATTGATCGCTGGACAACTGATCTCACGAAAGCTGTTGCTGGTGCCAACATCGTGGTGCTCGCCGCACCGGTTTTCGCCGTGGTAAATATCTTCGCTCGGCTCGCGGACACAATCGGCAACGATACACTGGTGACAGATGTGAGCAGTGTCAAACAACCAATAATCAAAGCGGCAAGGACTCACCTTGGAGAGAATTTTACGCGCTTTGTCCCAGCCCATCCGATTGCTGGTAGTGAAAAGAGTGGCGCAACGGCGGCCCGGGCAACACTCTTTCGGGATCACTGGACCATTGTTACCCCGGTATCGGAAACGGACAGCGATGCTGTGACCTGCATAACCGGTATGTGGCGCGCCGCGGGCTCCCGCATCATCGAGATGCCAGCTGCAGATCATGATCGACTGCTGGCGATGACGAGCCATCTACCGCACGCATTGGCGTATGCGTTGGTGGCGCAACTTGGCGAGCAGGTAGGATCCGATGTCAGCTTGCAGCTCGCTGCTGGCGGCTTCTACGATATCAGCCGGATCGCCTCCAGCGATCCCGTAATGTGGCGGGATATCTTTTTGTCTAACCGCGAGCAGGTGGTAGCTCGACTGCAAGAGTATCGGGAAAGTTTGGGGAGTTTGGCGGATCTCATTGCTGCCGGCGACTCGGACGCGCTGACTGAATGGCTGGAGCGAGCCCGGGACTTGCGTGAGCGCATCGGTGCTCTGCGGACCGACAACGAGGCACCTTGAGTCGCGCGTGCGCTCGATCATTTCAAGCCCAAGCGGGCCACTTCTTGGCGCTGTGCGGTTGCCCGGTGACAAGTCAATCAGTCACCGCGCGGTAATCCTTGGCGCTATCGCTGAAGGAGGCTCGCGGATAACAGGATTACTCGAAGCCGAGGACGTGCTAGCTACCGTGGCAGCGTTCCGAGCAATGGGTGTAACCATAGATCGTCCGGCAACAGGCCAACTGCTGATCCAGGGGATGGGGTTGCGCGGTCTACACGCGCCACCGAAGCCGCTGGATCTTGGAAATTCCGGCACCGCTATGCGCTTACTTACTGGGGTGCTGGCAGGCCAAGACTTCTGCGTTGAGCTTACCGGCGACGTATCATTAAGCCGGCGGCCAATGGAGCGAGTGATCACTCCGCTTGTGCAGATGGGAGCGAATGTTACTTCCTGCGATGGGTGTCCGCCGTTGCAAATAACACCGGCACGAGAACTAACTGGCATCAATTACCGGATGCCGGTAGCGAGCGCTCAGGTCAAATCCGCAGTGTTACTCGCGGGCCTGTATGCGTCGGGAGTTACCGAAGTGCTTGAGGATGCACCGAGCCGCGACCACACTGAGCGGATGTTGGCAGGATTCAGCAAATCAACCTGGGCGCCCGGTGACCGGGCCCGGGTCACCGGCGGTGGACATCTGACTGGTTGCAACCTGATCGTACCCGGGGACATCTCGTCGGCGGCGTTTTTTCTCGTCGCTGCCGCCATTCTACCGGGGAGTGAAGTCAGCTTACCCGAGGTGGGGGTAAATCCGACTCGCACGGGCATCCTGTCCATTCTTGCGATGATGGGAGCCGATCTTAATACGGCCAATGCGGGGAAGGCAGCGGGCGAACCCAAAGGTGATCTGCATATACGGGGTAGCGATCTCCGCGGCATCGATATCCCTGAGCGCCTAGTGCCGCTTGCCATAGATGAGTTCCCGGTCCTTGCTATCGCCGCCGCCTGTGCGGATGGCGTAACGACCATTCGTGGTGCCGGTGAACTCCGGGTCAAGGAGTCGGATCGGATTGCGGTCATGGTTGAGGGGCTAGTGCGCCTGGGGATCAAAGCTAGAGCATTGCCTGATGGAATGGATATTGTTGGCGGGCGGATTAACGGGGGCGCAGTGGACAGCTTTGGCGACCATCGCGTGGCAATGGCCTTTGCAGTTGCCGGCGCGCGGGCGCGTGGCCCGGTCACTATTCATAACTGTGAACCTATTCTGACCTCATTCCCCCAATTCGCTGATCAAGCCGTGTCTTTAGGGTTGCGCTTGAGTGAGCGCCCATGAACCGCATTCGAGTTGCTCCCGTACCGGTATTGACATTGGACGGTCCAAGCGGTACCGGCAAAGGTACGGTTGCTGCCGCCGTTGCCGAGCATACTGGCTGGCACGTGCTCGACAGTGGCGCAATGTATCGGGCGTTCGCCTTTGCGGCAAACAAGCGGGATGTAGGGCCTGACAATCCGGTTGCCCTGGAATCGGTGGGGCGCTCTGCCACTATCGAGTTTTGGGTCACGGCGTGCGACGGCATCCGTATCATCGTCGACGACGATGACGTTACTGAACAGGTACGTGGAGAGACGGCGGCGCGGCTTGCGTCCCGCTATGCCGCGGTGCCGGCGGTGCGGGCAATCCTGCTGACTCGGCAACGGGCTGCGCGGCGTTGGCCGGGATTAGTGGCCGATGGGCGAGATATGGGAGCGGTGGTTTTCCCTGATGCAGCGCTTAAGGTCTTTCTCACAGCAAGCCCCAGGGTTAGGGCAGCGAGGCGCTATAAGCAGTTGAAGAACAAGGGTTTTGATGTTAATCTCGCCAGCCTTGAAAGCGAGATCGCTGAACGAGACGAACAGGACTCGGTGCGGGAAGCGTCACCGCTGGTACCAGCAGTGGACGCGGAGATGATTGATACTTCGGACCTTGCTATTCGGGAAGTAGTAATCCGCGTTCTCAACCTGTTGGAGGAAGCACTGCCAGGCAGCAGTAGCGGTGGCCAGCACTTAACTTGAGAATAGGTTACTTCTTAAAAAACTATAGGTGGCTGGTTGCGGCCGGCTTTAATTCACATAACACATTTGTAGATCAGGAAAGCGCCGCTTTCCGGGAACCCACTTAACCATGTCTGAAAACTTCGCAGAACTTCTTGAGGAAAGTCTCAAGAACTCCGTAATGCAAACCGGCGCTGTCATTGAGGCCGAGGTGATCGATATCAACGGTGACTATGTCGTCGTCAATGCAGGCCTTAAGTCCGAGGCCGAAATCCCCGCATCTGAGTTCAGGGACGCCGAAGGTAAGGTTGCAGTCAACATCGGCGATCAGGTGGAGGTAGCGATCGAGGCGCTTGAAGACGGATTTGGGAATACCCGCCTTTCCAGGGAAAGGGCGAGAAGGGTGAAGTCTTGGGAGGTGCTAAAGGATGCCTTCGATGAGCAAAAAGTGGTGACCGGATTCCTGACAGGTAAAGTAAAAGGGGGTTTCACAATTTCACTAGATGAAGTGCGTGCATTTTTGCCCGGCTCCTTGGCCGACGTGCGGCCGGTGACTGATTCAACCTACCTTGAGAACCGGGAATTGGAATTCAAGGTAATTAAGTTCGATCAGAGTCGCAACAACGTCGTCGTATCACGTCGCGCCGTGGTAGAACAAGAAATGGCGGCTGAGCGTGATGCGTTACTTGAGAATCTCGAAGAAGGACAGGTAGTTGACGGTGTGGTCAAGAANCTGACCGATTACGGCGCNTTTGTGAACCTCGGNGGGNTGGATGGGCTTTTGCATATCACCGATATCGCCTGGAAACGNGTAAANCACCCTTCCGAGATCCTGAGCGTGGGACAGGAACTAAAGGTCAGAGTATTGAAGTTCGACCGCGAACGAAACCGTGTCTCGCTNGGNCTCAAGCAACTTGGNGAAGACCCCTGGTCCGATATNGCCCGGCGCTACCCAGAGAGTACCCGCATCTTCGGCAAGGTCACNAANATCACCGACTATGGAGCATTCGTCGAGCTTGAAGAGGGTGTCGAGGGANTGGTNCATGTGTCAGAAATGGACTGGACCAACAAGAACGTTCANCCCAACAAAGTCTGNCACCTGGGCGANGAGGTGGAGGTGATGGTGCTTGAAGTAGATTCGGAACGGCGCCGTATCTCGCTGGGCATGAAACAGTGTGCCCAGAACCCATGGGAGNNNTTNTCGGCGACGCACCAGCGCAACGACCGCATCACCGGGCAGATCAAGTCAATCACTGATTTNGGCGTTTTCATCGGCCTTGACGGNGGCATTGACGGCNTGATTCATTTGAGCGATTTGTCNTGGGANCGGCCTGGGGAAGAAGCGGTNCACGACTACAAAAANGGGGATGAAGTCACTGCGNNCGTGTTGTCNGTAGACCCGGAAAGGGAGCGGATNTCACTGGGCGTNAAACAGGCGCAGGAGGATCCTTTCAACGCTTTCGTAGGCGCCCATNCCAAAGGCACTNNGGCTAAGGGNACCATTGGTGAGGTCGATGCCAAGGGTGCNNTAGTGGATCTGGGGGGTGGNATTGAAGGCTACTTGCGTGCAACCGAGCTTACACGTGACTACGTCGAAGATGCNCGCACGNTACTCCAGCNGGGNNCNGTGGTCGATACCAAGATCACCAGNATAGATCGCAAGACTCGCCGCATTACCCTGTCGATCAAGGCCNTGGAGGNGGAGATNGAAGACCGAGCTATCCGNGAGTACAGTNCTCAGGCATCAACNGGNACCTCTCTNGGGGATAAACTCAAGGAAGANCTTAANAAACAGGNNGACTGAATTCGGTTAGCCCCGATNANTTTTTCCNACTGATNNANACTAATGACNAAATCGGACCTCATAGANAGNCTCGCGGCCGAACAACTCCATCTTTCGCCGCGGGACGTAGAGTTTTCGGTCAACGCGATTCTCAANCACATGTGTCGTGCGTTGGCANCCGGAGACCGTATTGAAATTCGGGGATTTGGCAGTGTCGGGCTGCGCTATCGAGCACCTAGAACAGGGCGTAACCCGAAGACCGGCGAAATGGTCCGAGTGNCCGGAAAGTACGTGCCCCATTTCAAGCCCGGNCGACTTTTGCGGGAACGGGTGAACCGTGGGGCGCTGGCAGACGGCGCTAANCCCGCCAGTCTTGGTTGATNCTTGNGGTAGTTGCAGNNCGGGNCGGGCAACNNCCCGCGNNTGACCTACAGNCAATCTGACAAGNTCTCAGATCAGNAAAACCAAATAGANTGCTGGAACGCTNGCACAGGNNTGGAAGTTGAANATNATAAGGAAATTATTCCTGGTNGTTTTTGTCCTTATGNTCGGCGTGTTCGGGNTGACTTTTGCCNTGAAGAANCCNCATTCTGTGACTGTGTCTTATTANTTCAATNTGGNATGGGAGGGCCCGCTGGTGCTGCTGTTGCTCGGAGTGCTGGCGGTCGGNGTTGNTGCCGGANTGATTCCCGGAGTTATCCGCGTGNCCTCCCTGCGCAGGCAGTTAGGTAAAGCCCGGCGCAAAACTGGTGATGNGGCGACGGATACCGNGNTNGTTATCGGCGGNGAGTCCTGAGTTACGATGGATCCTGTTTGGCTGCTACTACTATTGCCGGTCGCTGCGGCATCCGGTTGGTACGCTGCGCGGCAGCGACAACGACAGCACAAGCGCGTTGANCCGGGNGCCTTNCCAGCGCAGGTGGCGTATTTTCGGAGNCTTAATTTTTTACTCAACGANCAACATGACAAAGCCTTGGACGTNCTNATNAACGCACTGGAGGATCACGAAGAGACTACAGAGATTCAACTGGCCCTCGGCAGCTTGTTCCGGCGTCGCGGCGAAATAGAACGTGCGACCCANATTCATCAGAGTTTGATCGCCCGNACCGGCCTGGATCCGCAACAANGANCNCTAGCACTATTTGAGCTCGCCAACGACTACTACAAGGCGGGGTTGTTGGATCGGGCCGAGAATCTGTTGCTNGAAGTTGNCGGAGTCGGGGANCTGGCCGAGCCGGCGATGCGGTTGTTGATTCAGATCTACGAGCAAGAAAAAGAATGGCATAGCGCAATCCAGGTCGGTCAGAAACTAGGNGCCGTCACTGGTGAAGGATTGGATTCGGTGATTGCCCATTATCACTGCGAGCTCGCGGAAGTGCAGGTTGGAGCCGGCGATTACAGTTCGGCNCAAAAGCACGCTCAGGCGGCACTGGACCTCGACCGTGACTGCGCTCGNGCGACGATACTCGATGGCCGGCTAGAGGCGCTGGCTGGCAGACACGGTGAAGCAGTCCGGGNCTGGTCGAGGATTGGNCGTCAGCGGCCNGAGATGCTAGGGGAGGTTCTGCANCTCGTCGAGTCGAGTTACCNAAGCATGGAAAACCCCGGTGCTTTTCGCGGCTTTTTGGANCAGGCTATTCAGCGCAGNGATGATGTCCGCCTGGTNCTGGCTTTAGCAGATCAACTGGGAGCCATTCGGGCCAGTCCGGAAGCAGAGCGGGTCCTGTTGNAGCGGCTTCAAGGCAGCGTGACTCTGTCCGGCCTGCATCGGTTGCTGGAGTTGCGTGCATCGGACGAAAACTCCGATGTCGGGCAGNACGAATATGGCATGCTCGCCCGGCTGACNGGTGCTCTCGCCGCCCAGGAGTCNGGTTATGAATGCCGTTGTTGNGGCTTCCGAGGCAAGGCCATGCACTGGCAATGNCCCGGCTGNCGGANTTGGAACACGACGTTGCCGCGGCACCCGGCGCCAACTTTAACCCATGGGGACACATNCACGAAGTGACATATTGCCATTGATCTTNCCCCGGTTAAACTGGACACTGTGCTCTGCCGCNAGGAAGGCGGCTTTGTTGAGTAATACCACTTTCTACAAGGAGCGTAGATCATGGAAAAATACCGTTATATCCCTCTCCTCATCGGGGCCCTGCTTTTGGGTAGCAGCGTATGGGCCGAACCNNTCGATATCAATACCAGTGATGCCGACGTGCTCGCAGAGCACATCGTCGGTGTTGGGCCAGTGCTTGCCGAGGCCATCATTGCCTACCGGGCCGCGTATGGGCCCTTCCAATCGGTGGAAGATTTGTTGCAGGTCACTGGTATTGGCCCGAAGGTGTTGGAAAACAACACCGATAACCTCCAAGTGGGTGGCATTTCAGACGCAAACTGATAAAATCCTCCTGTTGCTGCGTAGAAGGGTGCCGATCAGGCACCCTTCTTTTTGTCGAGCACATTACGTTGCTGCCATGCTCAAGATTCTCCCTTACCGAGACTCCGTCTCATGAAAGTCACAGTCATTGGCACAGGTTACGTAGGACTGGTCTCTGGAGCTTGCCTGGCAGATGTGGGCAATTCGGTTTTGTGCATGGATAGCAACGCGGAGAAGATCGCAGCGCTGCAACGGGGACAGATACCAATTTACGAGCCTGGGCTGGAAGAACTGGTGCGTAGCAACCTCGATTCTGGGCAGCTGCAATTTACCAGCAGTATCGACGAGGCCGTCGATTTTGGCGAGGTGCTATTGATCGCTGTTGGCACTCCGGCTGGGGAGGACGGCTCTGCTGATCTAGCCCATGTGCTGGCGGTTGCCCNTGAGATTGGTCGAACTATAAAGCACTACCGGGTGGTAGTGAACAAGTCGACAGTTCCGGTCGGCACCGCCGATCAGGTTCGCGAGGTTATTCAGCAGGAACTCGAGGCACGTTCGATAGAGGTTGATTTTTCAGTCGTCTCTAACCCGGAGTTCCTTAAGGAAGGCGCGGCCATAGGGGATTTTCAAAAACCAGAACGAATCGTATTAGGGACGCTGGTAGATTGCGCGAGGTCGGTCATGCGGGAGCTGTACGCACCGTTTAATCGAAATCATGACCGGCTTCTGTTTATGGACGTTCGTTCGGCAGAATTGACTAAGTACGCAGCCAACGCCATGCTCGCGACCAAGATNTCTTTCATGAACGAAATTGCCAGCATTGCCGAGCGGGTCGGTGCCGACATCGAGGCGGTTCGAAAAGGCATTGGCTCAGATCCACGAATCGGCTATCACTTCATCTATCCCGGGTGTGGTTACGGCGGTTCGTGCTTCCCCAAGGATGTCAAGGCACTGACCTACACTGCCAATGCCAACGGTTACAGGGCAGGGGTGCTCGAGGCGGTCGAGGCAGTCAACGAGCGCCAGAAAATGGTACTGGTTGAGAAAGTGATGCACCACTACGGGCCTGATCTTAACGGTATGCAGTTTGCGGTCTGGGGCCTGGCGTTTAAGCCTAATACCGACGATTTGCGTGAAGCACCGAGCCTGGTCGTGATTGATGCATTGTTGAGCCGAGGCGCGCAGGTCCGGGCCTTTGATCCGGTGGCTATGGCAGAAGCAGAGAAAGTACTACCGACCAACGCTGGCGTCGAGTTGTCAGGCTCGTTATACGATACCGTTCGGGACGCGGACGGGTTGCTCATATTGACCGAGTGGAAACAGTTTCGCAGCCCGGACTTTATGCTGCTCAAAGACTCGATGAAACAACCGGTTATTTTCGACGGGCGCAACATCTTTAACCTTGACATCGTCAGGGCCCATGGCTTTTCCTACTATGGCATTGGGCGGCCACTACCCGCGAAGCAAGCGGACGCACCGGCGTCGCCAGATGGGGGCTGTCTGTGAGTGCGCGCCTGCCCGCTGAGGGCCTTGCCGCAGTCCGGGTACTGGTGGTCGGTGATATCATGCTGGACCGCTACTGGCTCGGTGACGTCGAGCGCATTTCACCGGAAGCACCAGTGCCGGTTATTGGCGTGAGCGAAACCGAGGAGCGGCCCGGCGGCGCGGGTAACGTTGCTGCCAACGTCACTGCGCTAGGCGCCCGTTGCCAACTGCTTTCTTTCGTGGGTGATGACGAAGCCGGTCGACGGCTGAATGACTTGCTCGGGAAGGCCAGGATTGACCGCCACCTGCACATTGATCCAAGTTCTCGCACCACCGAAAAACTGCGAATCGTGTCACGAAACCAGCAATTGTTGCGGGCCGATTTTGAACAACGGCCGGATGAGGAAATTCTAGAACGCAGCCTGGAAGACTACAGGGCGTTGTTAAGTGAGGCGTCAATCGTAGTGATATCTGACTATGGCAAAGGTGGCCTTGCCTATGTGGAAACTATGATCAGCAATGCCGGAAAAGCCGGGGTGCCGATTATCGTTGACCCTAAGGGGATAGATTTCGCCCGCTATAGGGGAGCTACGCTGGTAACGCCCAATCTGAAAGAATTCGAAGCTGTCGCTGGCCAGGTGGCCTCAGAAGAGGATTTTGAAATAAAGGCTGCTGCCATGCTGGAGAAGTACGGCTTTGGTGCATTGTTGGTTACTTTGGGTGAAAAAGGCATGGTGTTGTTTCGTCCCGGTGCTGCGAAGGTCTATCGGAGTGCACACGCACGCGAGGTGTTTGACGTAAGTGGTGCTGGCGACACTGTTGTTGCTGTTGCCGCGATTGGCTTTGCGGCCAATTTGCCCTGGGCTGACACCTTGGAACTCGCCACCCGCGCCGCTAGCGCTGTTGTGACTCGCTTCGGCACCTCTGTGGCCACCCCTGCCGATCTCGAAACGTCAGATGAGGGTAACCGTTAATGCTGATAGTTACCGGTGGCGCGGGCTTTATAGGTGCAAACATTATCGTGAGTCTCAATCGGCAGGGGCGCAACGACGTCCTGCTGGTAGACGATCTTGAAGACACGGCGAAGATCGGCAATATCGCTAATCTTGATATCGCCGACTACGAGGACAAAAATCGTTTTTTGTGTCAGCTGCAAAGTGCCGGTTTGCCCGCTGGAGTAGAGGCTGTATTTCACCAAGGGGCATGCTCAGATACGTTGGTTACCGATGGCCGTTTTGTGATGGAGAACAACTTCTCCTATTCGAAGGCGATGTTCGCTGCCTGTACCAATGCTGGCGTCCCGATGATTTACGCATCCTCGGCTGCCGTGTATGGGCGTGATGGGCCCTTTGTCGAGGACGGCAGCGGTGATTTACCCCTGAATGCCTACGCGTATTCAAAATATCTTTTTGATTGTTACGTCAGGGGCTACGGGAGCGGTTCGGCTAGCCAGGTCGTGGGCTTGCGATACTTCAATGTGTATGGGCCTAGCGAGAATCACAAGGGTCGCATGGCCTCGGTAGCCTGGCATTTTTATAACCAATATCGTGACAGCGGTAAGGTAAGATTATTTGAAGGTAGTGGCGGTTATGCCCACGGCGAACAACGGCGCGACTTCGTCTCAGTGACCGATGTTGCTGCCGTTAATATGTTTTTTCTTGAGCATGATCAGATCTCGGGTATCTATAACGTGGGCACCGGGGTCAACCGCAGCTTCAACGACATGGCGCTCGCGGTGATCAATGCATGCCGACAACTGGATAGCACCCCGGCATTGACTTTAGGGGAGGCCGTAGCTGATGGCGTGATTTCCTACTTCCCTATGCCCGATACGCTAAACGGTAAGTACCAGAGTTTTACCGAGGCTGACGGTGGATACCTGCGGGGCGTCGGCTACCGTGGTGCGTGGTTGTCGCTGGAAGAGGGCGTGAGCGCCTATGTCGAACATATGGAGGGACAACGTACCGGCGCCATACCGGCAATCGTCTCCTCTAACAGCGATAAAACTGTACGCCTCGAAAAATAACGTGCCTAAACTGCGAAATAGCGATCATATATTTGTTACCGGTGGTGCTGGCTTTATCGGCTCAGCCGTCATTCGAGAACTCATTCGCTCGACCGAGGCCAACGTGGTCAATGTCGATTGCCTGACCTATGCCGGTAATCTCGCGACAGTGGCTGAAGTGGCGGACAGCCCGAAATATCACTTTGCTGAGATCGATATTCGAAACGCTGAGGCGGTCGGGGAATTATTTAGTCAATACCAGCCTAGGGCAGTCATGCATCTCGCAGCGGAGTCACACGTAGACCGTTCTATCGATGGTCCTGGTTCATTCATCAGTACCAACGTGGTAGGCACTTACACCTTGCTGGAAGCAGTACGCGATTACGTCAATAACCAGAATAGTAGGGGTTGCGAATGCCGCTTTCATCACGTGTCCACCGACGAAGTCTATGGCAGTCTCGGCCCGCAAGGATTATTTACCGAAGACTCCCCCTATGCCCCTAACTCACCATATTCCGCTAGCAAGGCAGCCTCTGACCACCTGGTGCGCGCGTGGCACGAGACCTTTGGGTTGGATGTGGTCGTCTCCAACTGTTCCAATAATTACGGGCCCTACCAATATCCAGAAAAACTGATCCCGGTCATTATTCAAAAAGCGCTGGCGGAAGCGCCAATTCCGATTTACGGTCGCGGCGAAAACGTCCGTGACTGGCTTTTCGTCGAAGACCACGCACGGGCGCTGGTTCAGATCATGCAAGCCGGTGCCCCGGGTCAGACCTACAACGTGGGCGGCAATGCCGAAAAGACCAACCTGGAGGTGGTGGAGTCCGTTTGTGGCATTCTAGATAACATAATGCCTCGCCCATCGGGTCAGCCATACGCTGATTTGATCGCGTATGTCACGGATCGACCGGGCCATGATTTGCGCTATGCCATCGATGCGAGCCGTATCAGCCGTGATCTTGGGTGGCAGGCGGTTGAAACCTTTGAAAGCGGTTTAACAACCACGATCAACTGGTATCTCGAGAACGCAACATGGGTGTCGACCGTCACCGGGGGTGACTCGATCGGCCAGCGGCTCGGCCTCGGAGGCGCTCAATGAGAGGCATGATCCTAGCCGGCGGTACCGGTAGCCGCCTGTCACCTGTGACCCAGGTAGTCTCGAAGCAATTGCTGCCGGTATACGATAAACCGATGATTTACTACCCGCTCAGCGTGCTCATGCTGGCGGGCATAAGGGACATTCTTATCATCTCCACGCCTGAAGATACACCTCGGTTTGGGCAATTGCTGAAGGATGGCGCAACCTGGGGCCTCAATATCTCTTACGCCGTGCAGCCCTCACCCGACGGGCTTGCCCAGGCCTTCATCCTTGGCGCCGAGTTTATCGGCAATGCGCCCTCGGCACTGATACTGGGCGACAACATATTCCACGGACACCAACTCTCGGAGTCAGTGCAAAGGGCAGCTCGGCTCACCTCTGGTGCCACAGTTTTCGCTTATCCAGTGCATGACCCCGAACGTTACGGTGTGGTCAGTTTTGATAAAGATGGTCGAGCTGTGTCCCTGGAAGAAAAGCCTGCTAGGCCCAAGTCCCGCTATGCCGTTACCGGGCTATATTTTTATGATCAGCACGCCCCGGAGTTTGCCCGCACTTTGCAGCCATCAAAGCGGGGCGA
>PBTT01000093.1 GCA_002729195.1 Acidiferrobacteraceae bacterium | reverse complement strand
AACGAAAATCGATAAATTTGACCTTCTTCTCCTGAATAAGTTTCAAGACATCAGCAGTTGACATCGTTTATTTCCTCTACGTTTAGTGGCGCGCGTGCCACACAAGTAGCCTGCGCGATGAAATAACAGTGCACCAGATTAAAGCAATTTCTGTGCCAAACCCAAAACCTGCCGGTTTCACGCCAAAAAGCCAACGACTGAGTGGGAATACGCACTATTATAGTGCATTTTTTGTCTGTGATGCATCTCTATGGTGCAGTGTAGTTTCAATCGACCGCACCGATCTTTAGGGTGATCGTCACCTCGTTGTAATTCCTATTTCTCGAAATGGCCTCGCTCGCCTGCCCCCCACTGCGACCGCCGGCGCCGGTCTTGTGCATATCCTGGGTGAAAAGGGAGCGCTCCCCGCGGAGCGCGTGCTTCTGATGGCGCCGTCCATGATAAGGGCGGTGGCTGGGATATCGAAGGACCACGACGGCCCGTGGCCACAATCCATTCGACTGTCCGGCGAGATAGACTCGACCTCCCGATCCCTTGGGTGCAGTTTCATCGATACGGCGGGATGCGTTTCTGTATCCGAAGTGGACGGCATGCAGCTGGGACAGCACGCCCACCGGCAATTGGGAGAACTGGTCGCCCGATGGCTGCGAGGGTGGTCGTCGTGATCAATGGCACGGATGTAGCGTCTTACCGGGCGACGGGACATGAAACCCGTATACATATCACAACGCTTTAATTAAGATTTCGACCTCCGAAAAAATGCGGTATGCCAATGCGGCCCGTGCGACGGTTCGTGTCGCGGGCGCCTTTCAGTTCGAAAGATGAAACAAACAAAGAATGGATCCGCCAACCGCTCGATTCCGATAGTTATCGCGGTTGTGGGGGTATTCCCCCTCGCATGGCTTTTCCGCGCGCAGGGGCCAGGCGACTGGATTATCGCCGTACTTCTCGCGTCTGCATCCGTCGCGCCACTGTTGCAAACGGAACCAAACCGGAAGTTCCGCTTTTCGTACCCGATAGCCGGGCCGGCCCTGGTTCTGGTTAACCTTGCGGCAGGGTGCTTCTTTCCCCGCCTCTATGGTTCCTACAACGCCCTGCTGCTGTTCGGCGGCTTTTTACTGTGTTCTTCGCTTGCCTGTCACCTGGCCTGCCAAACCGGCCGCTCGCGACTGTTCAAAAATACGCTCATCGTCAACGGGATCTTCACGGCGGCCCTGATACTCACCGTGCCACAGGTCAACGGAATCTCGGTGTTGTTCCGGTACATAAAGGTCCCGACGACCGTGAGTCTTTATCCGGCAGGGGCGGATACATACTCCGAGAACATGCGTTCGCGCCAGCCGTTGAAAATTTCCGACGGCCGCGTGGTTGAAGTGGCGCTGCACACGCCGAAGGTAAAAAAGACGGACCGGGCAGCCAGGCTTCTTTTGCGCCCGCACCGTCCTTCCGGGTTCGAGATCCACTCGATCGAATTGTTGAGCTTCGTGGGATTCAACGGCAAAACGCTCGAAAAACTGAATGGACTGGAACTCGAGACGCTGAAAATCACGTCCACGGGCAAGCCGGTGGCCACCACGCTGCATCCCGAATACATGGAGATCCCACGCACGATATCGGGGCTAGTCGTCGACGTACCGTATTCGATCGATCAGGGCGTGCTCGATTTCAACCTTGCCCGCCGCCGCAACACGATCAGCGCCGTGGTTCACTGGCAACTCGTTTTTTTCCTTTTCGTGCTGTTGGCTCCGGTTTCGCGGGGACGGTGGGCCGCGCATGATGCCTGAGCCAAGGAACAGGCACTACACCAAAACCGAAGCCGCGGTGCCGTGGTGGATTTGGGTGTTGCTCCTGCATGCATTCGCTGTGTACATGTTGTACTACGGGATCTACAAAGGGGGATGGGGGGGCAGTACCGCAGACCAGATTATTCCCTTGAGCCTGGCGCACGAAAACAATTTCGCTGTCTGGTGGGCCGGAGTCTGCCTTCTTATTCCGGGGTTGCTGTTCTTCATGCTGGGTGCGCGCGATGCCCTGGCGATACGTGACCGCGTAATGTGGATTTCTCTCGCGCTCGTGGTCCTGGGGTTATCCTTGGACGAGGTGGGATCACTGCACGAGCGGGTTAGTCTCATAGGCGGATGGTGGGCACTGCTGCCGTTCGGGGTAATCGGCTCTGCCGTATTCGGATACGGCATAGTTCGGATGTTGCGCCAGCACGGTAGTAGGGGCAGCGGGCTTCTGGTGATGATCAGTCTCGGCCTGTTCTTCAGTGTTGCCGCACTCGAGGAACTAGAATCGATTCATTTTTTCGCAAAACCCTGGCGAGGTTGGAGACTCATTGCCGAGGAGGTGATAGAGCTCGGTGCAGAGTCCCTCCTGATTCTAGCCGCGGTCTTGCAGATAAGTACGCTAACGGGCCAATCATTGAACAGGATATCGATATTGGTGATGCCGAAAAACGTGCGCGCCTTCGACACGCTGGTTTTCGTGGCATTGCTGGGGCACGTTGCCACAGCGGTCTTGCTGATCCCGGAAGACCGGTCATGGGGGGGCGGAAATCCTGAGATCTGGTATCCCATGGCGGTATTCCTTCTGGTAGCCTTTCACTTTCTGCATGTACCAGTCGGTTTTGAGCGACGTTTCGTCGAACGTGTCCTGGTGGCGTCGGCCTTCGTGTTGCTGTCCATGGGGCAGACGTACAACTTCGGGGAGTACCTCGTGGCGTGGTTTCCGAATATCATGGAGGCATCGTTTTACGAAAACTGGTTTACGCGCACATCGGTAACGCTGCTTCCCGTTGTTCTCATCGCGGCGTTTACGGTTTCGTGGAAGACGCTACTCCTGCACCTATTGGCGTCTGTCGCGTTGCTGGTGCTATTGAGTGAAGGGTCGCTGTATTTCGAGACGTACTACCTGTTCAGCGGCATTGTCGCTTGCATAGCTTATCGACTTCTCGTGACCGGTAAAACCAGCGCCCGTGATGGGATCTAATAGACCCCGAGGTCAAAAATTGTGGATCCTGGACAATCCGACGATAGCGTCATTGTGGCAATGATGGAAGAACCACGCTTCGATAAACTGTCGGGCTTCTTCAATTTGCTCAGGCATCTGCGCTGACTCAGCCATCGTGCTCTCGCTTAGCGTAGTTTCCGAAAACGCGGGTGATGCTAACTGTGTGCCATTTCAATTTTATTAATACAATATGGTCCTCAATTCCCAAAGTCGATTGGTGGCCACGTTTCATCGTAGGACAATATTAGACTAGGCGATGGACTTTATTTTCTGGCTCATGTCGAAAAGAGCCTGCCGTTCAGTACGCCGAAGGGCATCCTTATGTTGTGCAAAAAACCAATAATTATTGGTAATCTGCTTTCATTGGCTGGTGCCTTGTTATTTCTGACGCTGTTTTTTATTGGTCCAGATCAAAGCGCTCTAATCAATTCTTTCGGATCAAAGTGGGTTCGGGCCTACTTTAGCCCGCACCAATCTCAAACNGAAGGTCTATTGGAGGAGGTGCGTAAAGGCCAGATTGATCGGGCGAAGAAACTAGTTCAGACGAAATGGCAAAGTATTGCGAAAAAAGACAGGGTTTATCCCTTAAAAAGGAAACTACTACTTGCCATTGCAAAAGAACTGCACAGACAGGGCCAGTATGACGAACTTTACCGCTGGGCCACGCAGTGGCAAAAGTTGGATAGGCGTGATATTGATGCTATAGCTTTTTTGTATGAAGCTTTATATCGGTTGCCGGACCAGAAAATTGAAGGACTGGAGGGGCTAAAAAGGGAGTGGTGGCGCTTTCCATACAACTCAATGCTTACAAGATTCTACTATGCCGCTCTGATGGAGCAGGGCCTCAAAGATGACGCAAAAGTAGTATACAAACTGGCCATTGACAAGATGCGGCTTATGTCAGACCCGGAGGAGGGTTTGATCGATCTGACTCAAGCTTTCAAGGGTTGGAAACTAACACTTTACTCAACCCCTATCCTTACTAGTGACTCGGATTATGAAAGTTATGTTAACTCACGAGAGGGTCTCGCCAGGACTTGGGAACTGATTAACGATTTTTTAAAAGGTAGGAGCCTAACTAAGTACCCAACCCAACATGGTTTGACGCCGACTCAACAGGCCAAATATTGGGTTCGCCAAGGTGCTCTTTCCAAGATCACCTTCGGCAAATTGCTTGCTGGGATGAGGAAACCTGTAAAAGTGGTCAAGACCCAGCGCCCAAGATTTATTCTTACTAACGAACATTGGCTTGGCCTAGTCATTGATCTAGATTCTAAGTTTACCGCCCTTCGCGTTGACTTACCCCCAGGGTTAAACATCCAGATAGNTGCCATCAGGCTACGTATCGGATCAATTGTTCAACGCATTCCATTGGACAAGATTGAAGTCAAAAATATGGATCGGATCGGTGCCGTACTGAGCACTGCACACAGCGCGGATCCATATCTTTCTTTTTCAGTGCAGGATTCTCTGAGTAGCGGCNGGGCTAAGAACAACACAAACATAGTTGTAGAACTAGATGCACAGCTGGCAACATTAGTGGGAAATATTCCACCGGCTGATTGGTTCATGAGTAACAAAGATTGAAAACATTTCCTTTACGCAAACTGCTGCTTTGTTTCTGGGTGCTAACACTGCCGCTCACAATTACCGGTGCTTATTTAGCCTACAACGCGCTCGATCGATTTTATACTTTCCAAGTTAGGTATAAAGGTGGGCTCCGGTTATGGGATGTACTGGTATACGAGCGAAATCATTTTGTTCAGAAGGTCCAGGCGACTTTTTTGCACCGAGTAAAGGGAAGCAAAACTAACTTACCGACCGTGCAAATTTTTGTGCCTAAGGACAATCTAGCCCAGCTTAGGTCCCACATGCCGCAATCGGGTTTTGATTACGTAAAGGGCCGCATGTTGCAAGAGGGTGAGCTTAAAAAAATAAAGGTTAAGTACCGTGGAGATTACGCAAGCCACTGGGCCTGGGAAAAAAAATCGTTAAGGATAAAGACTAATAAAAACAGTCTGTATGAAGGAATGCGACGATTTAATCTACAGGCACCAAAAAGACGAGCTCAAATAATCAATTTTCAATCTTTACAGCTCGCGGCTGACATGGATTTACTGGGNCCACGCGCGGAACTTGTGAGGCTATACCTCAACGGCAAAAACCGAGGAATCTATGCACTGATAGAGCAATTGGGGGAAATCACGCTACGCAATACCAACTTCATGCCAGGCGATATTTATCGTGGTGAGATGATTGCTAAGGATGGGTTCACAAGAAAGGGCAGAGCTTGGTGGGGACTATTTGATTCCCCCTCTTTATGGGACAAGGTAGCCATAAACAACCATTATCAGGACTCAGCTATGGCGCCTCTGGAGACTCTTATCCGTCTGCTGCAACGCCGTGAGGATCACGAAGCACAACGGCAACTTAGTCAGATACTAGACATGAATTCGTGGGGCCGCTTCAGTGCTTATCAGGCACTGGCCGCGACCAGGCATTTCACATGGGATCATAACTGGCGCCTTTACTATGATCCCTGGCGGGGCAAGTTTTTTCCCATTGTCTGGGATCCTGTGGGCTGGCAGCATAGCCCACTCTCAGCTTTCGCGGTAATTCGGACGAAACTTTTTGATGCGCTGTTCCGAAACGGTGATTTTCTTCGAGCCCGAAATTCTGCCTTTAAGGAGTTTTTCAATTCACAAAGGCCGACCACTTTCCTGAAGCATTTATCGGACACAACAGAGTTGATGGAAGAAGAAATAGCGCTGGATCCATATTTGAACCCCGGGGATGCCTCATCAGTGGTCACTGCAATGCGAGATTTAGAAAAAAAAGTGGCACAAACGTTTGCGACTATCAAACAAGAATGGGTCAACGGTGCCAAGCCTGAATCTAGTTTTCATTACAAAGGTAATACCGTTACGTTATCGTTTGGAGGTTATCGGCCAATCCAACGATTGCGCTTGGTATTTGCTGAGGCGTTGCACCAAAGTTTTTCGGTCTTTATCAGTCATTTAGTACCAGAGGGAAGAATCTTCACTGATGCGACCGGATCAGTCGAGATCGGTGGCAGTAATATAATCCTCAATACTGGGTTTTTGTCCAATCATACAGTCAAAAAGAGGTCGGTTAATCGACCGGTCGCTGAGTTAAAGGTCAGTCCTGGCTACTATCAAATCACGTTCACGGGTCTTGAATCAGATTTACATTTGATTGGCCTAGATATCGACCGAGGCAATGGCTGGATACCCGCACAGCCCGTCGGTGCCATAACTCCCACTGCATTCTCCCAACTTTATGCGCCAGTCGCNGTCGAGATGGTTCCTCCACCCATCATCTGGTCGGGCCAAGTCACGATCGAAGGACATCAAATTCTGGACCAACCGCTCATTATCGAGCCAGGTACTACCGTGCGCCTGGCTCCGGGAGCAACGGTAGTCTTAAAGCATCGCCTGACAGCAAAAGGAAATCCCGAGGCACCGATCCACTTTGTGCCTGCGACGACAGGCCAGGATCCCTGGGGTGCAATCGTGCTGTCAGGCCGGGGTGCGGATGGCTCGATTTTGTCTCATTGCGAGATGTCTGACGGCAGCGGCCTTAAGGGAGATCTTTTTGAATACTCAGCGATGCTGTCGATTCATAATGTTAAGAATGTGGTCATATCAGACTGTCACTTCCGGAATAATCATACGGTCGATGATATGGTTCACGCCGTCTATACCGATATCCGCTTTGAGCGGGTGCGTTTTGAGAATGCACTCTCTGACGCGCTGGATCTTGATATATCCACGGCTTTTATCAGCGACTCTCACTTTGAGCAAAGTGGTAACGACGCGGTAGATTTGATGGCCACTCAAGCAGTAATCACCGGATCTGTTTTCAGGAACAACGGCGACAAAGGCATATCAGTCGGAGAAAACAGCAAGTTATATGCTGCTAATAACAAACTTGTGGGCAATGTCGTTGGCGTCCAGTCGAAAGATCGCTCCACGGCGATTTTGCTCAACCAAACCCTGACGGACAATAAAACTGCTCTACATGCCTACAAAAAGAACTGGCGCTATGGTGAAGGGGGCGCCATCTTCTTAGGCAAATCGACTGTGAGCGGCGGCGAAATCAGCGCTGCTGCCGAGAAACGCTCAGCTATCCAGATTTTTGACTCCTACCTTGAGATACCAGCAGAAGGTAAACGGGTCGATACCATTGCTGTCGATGATGATAGTTTCAGCTCTGCGCTACAAAACGATCTTTTCCCCGATTCAGATGTCGTTGATCCAAAATTGATGGAGCAGTTGGAAGGCATTCCCGCCCACCTGCTAAAGCGTGTTGCACTTACCCGGCGGGGGAGCCTTATTGATGGCTGAGATAAGAGAAAGGGTTGCAGCTGATGTCGAACCCGTAATAGTGGGCCCATTGGTAAGCTATTGGCATCATTAGCAGCGCTCCTTGAGCGCAAATACCTGTTCCTTTTCAATCGATCGCACCGATCCTTAGGGTGATCTTCACCTCGTTGTCACCGTCGACCGTTTCTAGTACCTGGTGGCCATTGATCCGGCACCAGGCTGGAATGTCGTTCAGTGCGCCGGGGTCAGTGCAATGCACCACCAGCACGTCGCCGGGCGCGAGCGTTCGCGCTCGGTCCTGGGTACGGATCACTGGCAGCGGACACAAAAGACCCGTGGTATCGAGCGTGTACTCGCTCACACGTACCAGTCCCGGGGCACCTGGTTGGGCGNCAGCGGAACCACAGACAGCAAACGCTCGCTGCCATCGGCCATGACGGCCCGAAAACTGACACTGTCCGCGTTGCGGCCTTGACCAAAGCGCGCTGCAATGCGCGCCGCCAGTTCGAAGTCGCCGGCAGCCACTTCACCCTCGATCAGGGTCAGCGGTCCGCCATGGCTGGTCATCTCCAGATGCGCGAAGTGCCCCCGGTAGCCCTGCAGGTAGCGGGTTTCACCTGCATCGCGGGCAACGATCAGTTTGAAGTGGGGGCGGGGCCGCAGGTGNCGACCCACCTTGAGCAGCATGATGTCGTCCAATTCGTAGCGCTTCTCACCGCGAGCCTGCCACAGGTCCCGCAACTTACTGGCATAAGAAGCATCGGTCAGGAAACAGCAACCACCTGCCGGCTGAGCGTATTCTTCTATACCGTACTCGGCCGCCAACGCCATCTGCGGCTTACGGCTGCGGCCGCTGAAACCGTAGAGGCGTTCCCGGTCTACCCAGCCTTCGCGCTCGGGCAGAGTCGGTGGCTGCAAGCGGGCGCACAGAGGTCGCAACAACAGGTCGTGCGCACCGGATTCGCGCGCCACCACTGGTAAAGTATCGCGTCGCTGGGACATCGGCCGCTGGCCTACCACTTCGCCGGTAATGATGAAATCAAAGCCATTTTGCTCCAGCCACTGGCGCGCTTTGCCGACCATGAACGACTTGCAGTCAAGGCAGGGGTTCAAGTTGGCGCCGTAGCCATGCCGAGGCTTGAGCAATACGTCCTTGTATTCCTCAATCACGTCGATAATGTGTAGGCGCATACCCAGTTGCTCGGCCACCCACAGGGCGTTGTTGCGCCGGGGCATCTTCTGCCGGGTGCTGCGGATGGCGTGAGTATGGCCCTCAACGCAAAACCCGGTGAAGAAGTTTAAGCCCTCCACGTGCACCCCCTGAGCCTGCACCACAAGTGCGGCCAGCATCGAGTCCAACCCGCCCGAGATCAACGCGACTGCACGGCGTGGTGCCGGGCAGTGCTCGTTNAATGCTCTTTTCATCGGCACAAATTCTACCAACCCGGACAGCTCGTGGTGGCACCTGGCTGCTGCCAACTGCGGTTGCTCTTGGAACCAGCCGGTATAATGCACCGCTTGGGCGCGACCTATCGGGGGGCTTGAAACGTTGCATTTCCAGGACCTGATCCTGAGCCTCCAGCACTACTGGGCCGGCCAAGGCTGCGTCATCATGCAGCCTTACGACATGGAGGTGGGTGCCGGCACCTTTCACACTGCGACTTTTCTCGCCGCGGTTGGACCGGAGCCGCTGCGCGCTGCCTACGTGCAACCTTCTCGGCGCCCGACCGATGGACGTTACGGCGACAACCCCAACCGGCTGCAGCACTACTTCCAGTTCCAGGTCATTCTCAAACCTTCGCCGGACGACTTCCAGGACTTGTACCTCGCTTCGCTGGAGAGCCTCGGCATCAGTTTTCGCCGGGACGACGTGCGCTTCGTCGAGGATGACTGGGAATCACCGACGCTGGGCGCCTGGGGACTGGGCTGGGAGGTCTGGCTGAACGGCATGGAGATCTCGCAGTTCACCTATTTCCAACAGGTAGGCGGCCTCGACTGCCGGCCGGTTACGGGTGAGATCACCTACGGGTTGGAGCGCATCGCTCTATACCTACAGGGGGTTGATAGCGTATTTGACCTGCAATGGAACAAAAACTTCAGTTACGGCGACCTCTACCACCAGAATGAGGTTGAACAGTCCGCCTACAATTTCGAGCATGCNGCCGTACCCGAGCTGTTCCACCATTTCGAGGCCTGTGAGGCGGCCTGCAGCCGCCTGCTCGAAGCTCAGCTGCCATTGCCTGCCTACGAGCAGGTNCTGCAGGCTTCGCATACTTTCAACCTGCTGGACGCACGCCGGGCAATCGGGGTGACCGAGCGAGCGCGCTACATCGGCCGAATCAGGCTACTGGCGCGGGCCGTAGCGCGGACTTATTACCAAAGTCGCGAGACTTTGGGCTTTCCGCGCGGCAGCAGCGAATGAGTCGACCAAACAAGGGCGGGCGGGCGGACCTGTTGGTCGAGATCGGCACCGAGGAGTTGCCGCCCAGGGCACTCCAGCGCCTGGCAGAGGCCTTTGCCGAACTGCTGACGGTCGCGCTGACTGATCAATGTCTGGCCCCAGCTGGGGCGGCTGTCTGGTTTGCCACACCACGGCGTCTGGCTGCGCGGCTCCCGGCTGTGGCTCGCCGCTGCCCGGACCGAGTGAAGCAGCGCCGCGGCCCAGCCCTTGCTGCCGCCTTCGATGGCGGCGGCGCAGCAACCCCGGCAGCGGTCGGTTTTGCCCGTTCCTGCGGAGTGCCGNTCGACGTGCTTGAGAAATTGGAAACAGATAAGGGTAGCTGGCTGGTACATCGCACTGTGGAAGCCGGCGATAGTGCCAGTGCGCTGGTTCCGCAGTGTATCGAGCAGGCAATAATTGCCCTGCCGACACCAAAGCGCATGCGCTGGGGTAAGGGTTCTGTCGAGTTCGTACGCCCGGTCCACTGGCTGGNGGTGCTGCACGGCAGCCGGGTGATCCCCTGCCAATTACTCGGGGTGGCTGCCGGCCGTGTCAGCGCCGGCCATCGCTTCATGGGTGAGCATCGGGTGCGGATCTGCAGTGCGGGCAGTTACGAGCAGGACCTGGAAGAGTGCGGGGCAGTCATCGCTGATTTTGCCAGGCGCCGACAGTTGATTGCCCGACAGGTACAGAAGCTGGGCAACAAGGCTGGTGGTGTCGTGGTCGCTGATCCGGCGCTGCTCGATACGGTCACGGCACTGGTCGAAAAACCCCATGCCTTGCTCGGCCATTTTGACCCGGCATTTCTTGAGGTGCCGCCGGAAGCGCTTATCTCGTCGATGCGCGACCACCAGAAATATTTCCATGTGGTGGACGATAAAGGTGTGCTGCTGCCCCGCTTCATCACCGTCAGCAATATTCGCAGCACTACTCCGGGGCGAGTCAGCAAAGGCAACGAGCGAGTACTGCAAGCCCGGCTGGCAGACGCCCAGTTTTTCTGGAAAACCGACTGCCGGCAGCCGCTGGACAGCCGCATCGATGCACTTGAGGGCATACTGTTCCACCAGGCACTTGGCAGCCTGCGTGACAAGGCCCGGCGGCTAAGCCGGCTGGCGCGGCAAATCGCCCAGTGCCTCGGTGCCGACCCTGCAGCCTGCGTCCGGGCGGCTGAGCTGTGCAAAGCCGATCTCGTCACCGGTATGGTGGGTGAGTTTCCTGATCTGCAGGGTGTCATGGGTCGCCACTTGGCGAAGCACGATCAAGAGCCTGTGGCCGTGGCCCGAGCCATCGAAGAGCACTACCTGCCACGCCAGGCCGGCGATGCTTTGCCATCCTCGACGCCAGGCCGGATAGTCGCACTGGCTGATCGACTCGATTCACTGGTCGGCATTTTCTCCACCGGCGAAGAACCAACTGGCGAGAAAGATCCCTACGCTCTGCGGCGGGCGGCCCTTGGCATCATTCGTATCCTAGTGGAGAAAAAGCTAGATCTCGATATAGTGGAACTTGTCGATAGCGCGGCAGACGCTTATACCGTCGGCGGCCACCCTATCAGTGGGGCGGTACGCGAGCAGGCCGTTGCCTTCATCATGGAACGCTACCGGGCCTGGTACTCCAGCGCCGGGTTTAGCAATGACGAAATCTCGGCAGTACTGGAAGCTGGTGCCAGCCGGCCACTGGATTTTGACCGCCGGCTGAAAGCGGTGTCTGCTTTTCGCCGGCACCGTGACGCAGCTAGCCTCGCCGCCGCTAACAAACGCATCCGCAATATCCTGCGCCAGGCGACCGATGCCATTCCCCGCAAGATCGACTCCGGGTTACTCACCGAGCCGGCCGAGATTGCCTTGGCCGAAGCGCTGATCAAAAGTGCTGGCGCGGTCACGCCACTAATTGGACGTGGCGATTACAAGGAGGCGCTACGCACGTTGGCTGGCTTGCGCAGTGTGGTCGACCGCTTTTTCGACGAGGTCATGGTGATGACCGACGATACGGCCGTGCGCGGTAACCGGCTGGCACTGCTCAGCCAACTGGGTGGAATGTTTCTCGCCATCGCCGACATTTCTCTGCTGCAACAGGGCTGAGCTGATGGCACCGGACAGTTACAGCCAGATGCTAGCGGCGGTTCAAGCATTCCACGACAAGTACGGTCTGCGCGAGCACGGCGGCGAGGACCTGTCCTATCGTGTAGCGCTCATGGCTGAGGAACTCGGCGAGATATCAGCCTGCGTCACCAAGGGCAAGTCGGCAGAGGCGCTGGCCGAAGAGTGCGCCGACCTGCTGATTCTGCTGCTGGGCACGGCTATCGCTGGTGGTTTCCCGCTGGATCAGGCGTTTTGGAAAAAGATCGAGGCGCTGAAAACACGAAAAAGCCGCATGGTGGGCGACCGCATCCGGGTATCCGACTTTGAGGAAACGGCATGAGTGCAGGACTCGTCATTCTTGACCGCGACGGGGTGATCAATTTTGACTCTGACGAGTACATCAAGTCACCCGAGGAGTGGATTCCCATTCCAGGCAGCCTAGAAGCTGTAACCCGCTTGTGCCGAGCAGACTACCGGGTGGCAGTCGCCACCAACCAGTCCGGTATCGCGCGGGGCTTATACAGCATGGCGACCCTGAACCGCATCCACCTCAAGATGGTCTCTAGTTTGCACGAACGCGGCGGCCAGTTTGAGGCTGTATTCTTTTGCCCGCATGGACCGGATGATGGCTGCAATTGCCGCAAGCCACGCCCTGGCATGCTGCACCAAGCCAGCGAACGCCTGTCCGTGCCGCTCGCTGGAGTGCCGGTGGTCGGCGACTCCAGGCGCGATCTCGAGTCAGCTGCGGCGGTCGGGGCACTGCCGATTTTGGTAAAGACCGGTAACGGCGAGGCCACTCAGCAGCTGCTGCTGGATGGGGGCCTCAACAACCACCTCCGAGGAATACCGGTGTACACGGATCTCGCGGCTTTCGCTGACGATCTATTAAGCGGTGGCCTGGACCAGCAGATGCACCCTCCGGCGGGTGGCTGAGCCCGCGGCACAACCAGCATCGCTCGCGTGATCTGGATTCGCTCAGCGTTGTTCTTCGCCGGCATGGTGGTTTCGGCAGTACTGTACGGCCCCGTTGCGCTGGCAGTGTGGCCGATCCCCATCATGACGCGTATGCGCATCATCGGCCTTTGGGCCCGCTTCATCTCCTCCTGGCTGGCGCTCACCTGCAATCTGCGCTACGAGGTAAAAGGCCTTGAAAACTTACCGGTAAAGGCCGGGGTCATCATGTCTAAACACCAGTCAGCCTGGGAGACCATCGTGTTCCAGGTAATTTTCCCGCCTCAGACTTGGGCGCTCAAGCGCGAAGCGTTGTGGTTACCGTTCTTTGGTTGGGGTCTCGCTGCCACAAGCCCCATTGCCATCAACCGCGCTACCCGGGTGCAGGCATTGGAACAGCTGATCTCCCAGGGCAAGAAAAAAATAACGCAAGGCCGCTGGGTGATCATCTTTCCCGAGGGCACCCGCATGCCGCCCGGCAAGCGCGGTCCGTACTATCCGGGCGGCGCCATGCTGGCTGTGAAGGCCGGGGTACCAGTAGTGCCGGTTGCACACAACGCTGGCGTTTTTTGGGGTCGGCGCAGTTTTCTAAAAAAGCCCGGGGTAATTACCGTGGTGATCGGCGCCCCGATACCAACTGCGGGTTGCAAACCGCGCGCGGTCAACCAAGCCGCCGAGACATGGATAGAGCAGCGTATGACCGAACTGCTGGGTGCGCCGGAAACCCCAACCGATTCCAAGCAGGCCCGCCATCATGGCTGACACTGTTGGCTATCCGCCGGGTGCGGCGTTTATCGACGGTGCGTTTGTACCAATGTCAGAAGCGAATATCTCGGTGCTCGATTGGGGCTTTTTACGCTCCGATGCAACTTATGACGTTGTCCACGTGTGGCGCAACCGATTTTTTCGCATTGATGCCCACATTGATCGTTTCTTCGACTCGATGGCCGGCATCCGCCTTGAGTGCGGCTACAGCCGTGAGCAGGTGTGCGCCGTGCTGGCCGAATGCGTTCGCAAGAGCGGGCTCGAGGCGGCCTTTGTGGAGATGATCTGCACCCGTGGCATGTCACCCGATTTTAGCCGCGACCCACGTGAAGCAATTAACCGTTTCATTGCTTTCGCAGTTCCCTTTAGTTGGATATTGCGACCCGAAGACCGCGAACACGGGATTCATCTCGCGGTCAGCTCAATTCACCGAATTCCGCAGGATTCAGTCAATCCGCGAGTCAAGAATTATCATTGGCTGGATCTGGTGATGGGGCTGTTCGAGGCCTTTGACCGGGGCGCAGCGAACGTGGTGTTAACCGATGCTGCTGGCCACGTAGTTGAAGGCCCTGGCTTTAATATTTTCGCAGTAATAAACGGCAGCGCTAACACACCCGCAAGCGGCGTGCTACATGGCATCACGCGGCGAACCGCCATCGAGTTGCTAGCCGAGGCTGGCATAACAACGCAAGCGAGATCTCTTGCGGTCAGCGAACTGATCAATGCCGACGAGGTTTTTATTACCTCTACTGCCGGGGGCGTGATTAGCGTTACCCGTATCGATGAGCGGCCGGTAGCTGATGGCAATATGGGTCCGGTGACTCGCCAACTGACCGACCTTTACTGGCAGGCCCATGAACGGCCACAGTGGTCACTGGCCATCGACGACATTCCAGCACCCGCACTTTGACCCACCGGGCGAGGCCGGCACTCGACTCAACCAGTTAGCCGTGTGACCAATCGGGCATAAGCTTCAGGTGCCACGGTTTGTGGCCGGGCGGTCGGGTCGATGCCCGCCTGCTTGATGAGCGCCTCGGAGCAAGTTTCTTTCAAGGTGTTGCGCAGGGTCTTACGCCGCTGTGAAAAAGCCTGGCGCACCAGTGTCTCGAAGGCTGCGTCTGAAACCGGCGGNCCTAATGGCTCAGGGTGCGGTTGCAGCGCGACGACACTTGATTGCACTTTGGGTGGCGGCGTGAAAGCACCGGGGCCCACATCGAACAACAAGCGCGAGTGATAAACGCGACCCACCATGACACTCAGGCGGCCGTATTGGCTGGCCCCGGGGCTTGCCACCAGGCGTTGNGCCACCTCCTTTTGCAGCATGAACAACATACGGCTGATGTGATCGCGCTGTGCCAACAGGTGTATCAGTAGNACCGAGGAGATGTTGTAGGGCAGGTTGCCCACCATNACCAGCGGCTGGTNGGAGCTGAGTTCCCCCAGGTTAACACTGAGCACATCCCGTTCATGCACCGTCACCTGTGGGTGCTGTGCGTAGCGCTGGCGCAGCACGGGAACCAGATCACGATCTATCTCCACCAGGTGTAACGTGGTGCCGGTCTCGACCAAACGATCGGTCAGAGCGCCCTGTCCTGGCCCGATCTCGCACAGGACTTCGTCCATCTGCGCGTCGATTGCTTCGACGATGCGCCGGATCATGGCGGCATCGTGCAAAAAGTGCTGGCCGAAACGTTTTCTTGGCCGGGGCAGGGTGGAGGATTCAGAAGCCATCGGACAACTGTCTTGCCAGCCGTACCGCCGCGGCCAGACTGCCCACATCGGCCCGGCCGGTTCCGGCAAGATCCAGCGCGGTGCCGTGGTCCACCGAGGTACGCACAAAGGGCAGGCCCAGGGTGATNTTCACCACTGCGCCAAACCCGGCGTGCTTGATTACCGGCAGGCCCTGATCGTGGTACATCGCGACCACNACGTCCAGTCCTGAGAGCGAATNCGAGGTGAAGGCCGTGTCGGCCGGCAACGGGCCGCGCAGATCNAGGCCCTGAGTGCGCAAGGCTTCCAGTACCGGGATGATGACNTCNATCTCNTCNCGNCCCAGNTGNCCGGCTTCACCGGCGTGGGGATTAAGGCCACANACCCCGATCNCCGGTGTGGGAATCGAAAAGCGCGTNCGCAGNTCCGTATCCACTACCCGCAGTACCGCCTGCATGTGCTCGCGGGTTAATGCGCCCGCNACCTCGACCAACGGCATATGGATGGTCACCANCGCCACGCGCAAACTGNCACTTACCAGCATCATCACCGGNGTTTTTACGCCGGAACGCTCTGCCAGAAACTCAGTGTGGCCGACNAAATCATTGCCGGCCTCGATCAGGGTGCTTTTTTGTACCGGGCCCGTGACCAGNGCGGCAAAATCGCCGCCCAGGCAGCCATCAACAGCCTGTTGCAGCATCTGGACNACATAAGGTGCATTAGCGGTTTCCGGNCGCCCAGGCTGTGAGGGTGTCGCNGAAAGATCAACAGCAAGAAGNGTGGCTTGCCCGCCTGGTGCGACCAGCGTGTCACCGCTAAGNGCTAGNGGCANCTGCAACAGTGNGGCCCGTTCTAACAGCAGANCCGGGTCGGCGGCAATGCACAGCGGGCCAGTGACCGGTTGCTGCAGNAGNTGCACTGCAAGTTCCGGCCCCACGCCGGCAGGTTCGCCAGTGGTCAGTANGATCGCTGTGGCTGCACGGCTNTGCAAGAAGGCCCCCTTTGGGACTTACTCCACCGTGACGGACTTAGCGAGGTTGCGCGGCTTGTCGACGTCGGTGCCCTTGATCAGGGCAACGTGGTAGGAAAGCAACTGCAGCGGCACCGTGTAGATAATCGGTGCGATGGCGCTGTCCACCGGTGCAACGTGCAGCACGGTGACGTCCTCGCGTGACTCCAGGCCCGATGCCGGATCTGCAAAAAGATACAGCCTGCCGCGGCGTGCGCGCACTTCCTCCAGATTAGATTTCAATTTCTCAATCAAAAGATCATTGGGTGCAACAGCTACCACCGGCATTTTTTCATCGACCAGCGCCAGGGGGCCGTGCTTGAGTTCGCCGGCCGGATAAGCTTCGGCGTGGATATAGGAGATCTCCTTGAGCTTGAGCGCGCCTTCCATGGCGATAGGAAAATGTGCGCCACGGCCGAGGAACAGCGCGTGCTCTTTGTCACTAAAAACCTGAGCCATTTCAGCGATCGCATCTTCCATAGCCAGCGCTGCTTCAAGGGCGCCGGGCAGGGTGCGAATCTGGTGCACCACGTGGGCCTCAAACCCCGAGTCGAAGCCATGGCGGCGTGAGAGCACCAGCGCCAACAACAGTAGGCCCGTCATTGCACTGACAAAAGTCTTGGTCGATGCGACACCTACCTCGGGGCCACAATGTGTCATAAAAACCAGATCTGACTCGCGCACCAGAGAAGATTCAGCCACATTGCACACAACCAGTGCCCCGACAACTCCCTGACGCTTGGCCTCTTCAAGCGCCGCCAGCGTGTCGGCTGTTTCACCCGACTGAGAGATAGTCACCACCAAGGTGCCCTCGCGGGCCGCATGCCGCCGGTAACGGTATTCGCTCGCGACCTCGACCTCGCAGGGGACCCCGACATACTCCAGCCAGTGTCGTGCCACCAACCCTGCGTGGTAACTCGTGCCACAGGCGATAATCAGTACCTGCCGGGTCGCATCCAAAATCCTGCCGGCCTCGCTGCCAAAAGCGTCTTCCAGTACGCGGTCACCCAGCAGCCGGTCTTCCAGCGTGTCGCTCACAGCGCGGGGTTGCTCGTGAATTTCTTTCTGCATGAAATGGCGATGCTCGCCGAGTTCGACACCAGCCCCCGATTGGGTACTGGTATGGATAACGCGCTCCACTGGGCTGCCGCCGCTGTCCTTGATAGCGCAGCTTGCACCCCGTATGTCGGCAACATCACCGTTTTCGAGTACTTGGTACCGGCGAGTCGCGGGTAGCAGGGCATTGATATCCGATGCCACAAAAGACTCCTTTTCGGCACGACCTAACAGCAGTGGTGGACCCTGGCGGGCAGCGACCAGCCGGCCCGGTTCACCGGCATGGACCACGGCAAGGGCGAAACTTCCGGCGAGCTCGTCCATGGTCGCACGTACAGCATCAGCCAGATCCAGGCCGTTTTGCAGG
>PBTT01000092.1 GCA_002729195.1 Acidiferrobacteraceae bacterium | reverse complement strand
CAACTCGGCCGGTTCGATCAGGATAGGCGTTTCACTCATACTGCACCAATATGGGGCTTGCCGGGCAAATGCGAGCCAGGCAAGGGGAAGGGGCATTGTCCTTATCTGGGGCGTCATTGCAACTGCATCCTCGGTGTGTGAATGGAGCCGTGCTGACCTGGTTGAAAGCCGCCCAGGCAGGCCTGGACTAGCACCGTCGGTAGGCGGGCGTAGCGCCGTGGCTCAGTGTTTGCTTTGCGGTGGTGGCGTGCTCTGCAATAATCGCTTGCTACGCCCGCGTGCTACAGAGTGTTGGAGCCTGCGCTTGCTTCTACTTTACCGTGGCATTGTTCAACCGACCGATTAGGAGCGTGTTATGAAGCTCGTCACTGCGATTATCAAACCCTTCAAACTCGATGATGTGCGTGATGCACTTGCCGAGGTAGGGATCAAGGGTATGACCGTTACCGAGGTCAAGGGCTTCGGTCGCCAGAAAGGGCATACCGAACTGTACCGCGGCGCCGAGTACGTAGTGGACTTCGTACCCAAGGTCAAGCTCGAAGTGGCGGTAGATTCGGCGATCCTGGATCAGGTGATCGAGACCATTGTTGATGCGGCCCGCACCGACAAGATCGGCGACGGCAAGATCTTTGTTTACGACGTGGAGCGTATCTTGCGGATTCGTACCGGGGAGACTGACCAGGATGCTCTCTGAAATCCCGTGCATTAGGCGCACGCTGCCCGCCGCGCTACTGGCGGTACTGACACCGGCAACAGCCTTTGCCAGCGCCGACAGTGGCGATACTGCTTGGTGCTCACCGCCACTGCACTGGTGCTGTTTATGACCATCCCCGGGCTTGCGCTCTTCTACGCGGACCTGGTGCGCACCCGTAACGTGCTGTCGGTGTTGATGCAGTGCTTCGTGCTGGTTTGCTCGGTCACCGTGCTGTGGGTGGTGCTGGGTTACAGCCTGGCCTTCGGCGAGGGCGGCATGGGCGGGGCGCTCGGTATGCTGTTGACTGCGGTGTTCGTCTCCGTTGGCCTCGGTGGCGCGGGCTACGCCGAAGGTGTGACCATGGGCNGCCAGTTCCTGGTGCAGGCGCTAGCGGTTATTGCGACCGTTATCTGGAGTGCGCTGGTAAGTTACGTTGNGCTGAAGATCGCGGGCGCGGTGGNGTGCCGTTGCGGGTGGGTGTGGACGAGGAGATCGAAGGNCTNGACCTCGTCAACNANGAGGAGCGTGGCTACAACCTGTAGTGTGACCTGTCTCTCAGANGGTTTGAGAGATATAACGACGTTAAGACAACTGGTTTCTTCCGAATAAAGCAGGTCTTTGTCTTGTCTGCACGAACCGAATTCTACGAGCGTACCCAGGCACAGCTGCGACAGATCGAAGTGCAGGGCGGTTTCGATACCATGGCCTTCGGCCAGTCCGGTAANGTGATCCTGGACTGGCACTGAGCGGGCTCAGTTTCTGCNCTCGTTAGTCGGCCAAGACAAGCAGCCGACCTATTGGAGGCGGGGCAATATCAACTGCAGGTTCTAGCTGGCAGGGCTTTGTTCGCCCGGCGTTTGTATCAGGTGTACGTCGCGCTGGGGGAAGGGGATCGAAATACCCGCCGCATCGAGCCACAGTTTGGCATTCTTGTTGAGCTCGAATTTGAGCGCCCAGAAATCGGTGCGATTTGTCCAGCAGCGCAGGGTCAGGTCCACTGCTGAATCTCCCAGGCCGGTCACCAGCGCCTGCGGCTCGGGGTCGGTCAGCACGCGGGTATCTTCCTTGAGGTGTTTGAGCAGTAGGGCCAGCGCTTTTTCAACATCGTCCTCGTAGGCGATGCCCACCGGGATATCCATGCGCCGGGTCGGCAGACGGCTGTAATTAAGGATGGACGTGTTCCAAAGCGAGGCGTTCGGCACCGAACGGTAGAGGCCGTCGTAGGTAGTCATGTCGGTGGTGAAAAGCCCGATTTGATCGACCGTGCCGGCAATGCCGCCGGCGTCTATGTAGTCGCCTACCTTGAAGGGCCGCAGCAGCAGCAGCATGATGCCGGCGGCGATGTTCTGCAGCGTGCCCTGCAGNGCCAAGCCGATGGCGAGACCCGCTGCACCAAGCACGGCGATGATCGAGGTGGTCTGTACCCCCAGGCGGGCCAGCACTGCCACCAGCGTGATGGCGATGATGGTATAGCGCGCCAGCGACGAGAGAAAGGGCTTTAGGGTCGCATCCACGCGCGGCAGGCGGCCCAATGCACGCAGGATGAGTTTTTGCACACGGCCTGCCAGCCACCAGCCGAGCACCAGTATGGCCAGCGCCGCGGTGAGCTCCAGGCCGTAGCTGATGCCGGCGTCGATCAGGGCCTGAACCTGGGGCGATATTGCAGTATCCATGGGGCCATTCTAGCGTGTTAAGTCACGNCCGTTGTAGCGGCAGGGCCGGACAGTCACCGGTTTGCGGGAGTGGTGCTTATCAGCGATATACTGGCGGCTCGCAACAACACTAAAAAGGGGAATATCGGTGAGTTACGCACGAATCAATACGGTCGAGTACAACTCCGAGGCGGATGCCGACGCGGCAGCGGCAGATTACGCCGAAAAAGCACCAGGCGAATTTACCGAGGCGCAGGTACTGCTCAGCGTTCGTACCGGCCCAACGACTGGAATGGCGGTTTCGGTCTACCCAGATAAAGCCGCTTTCGAGCGCTCCGCACCGGTACGTGAAGCGCGCCTGGCGAGAATGAAAGACCGGGTCAAGAGCGTGCAGATGCAGGAGGGCGAAGTCACCCTGGCACACGCCCGCTAGCGGTTGCTGGCGACATCTGGCCTGCTGCTTATCACCCAGATAATCGCAAACTCTACTCAGAGTAAAGGGACGACTTCCCTGGCGAACTTCTCCATCTGTTTCATCGCAAAAGCGGGCGTCTCCAAGCCGTGGAACTGGAATTCGACCACGAAGTGCCAGATGCCGGCGGCATGCAGTGCGCGGATGCGCTCAGCACAGGCTTCGGGTGAACCCGAGATGGTCACCTGTCGCGGGTCGATATCGGGCTGATTGAATGCCACCGCGGTCTTCAGCATCGGCCCGTACGCTTCCAGGTCGCGCTCGCTATCGGCAACGTAGGCAAAGGTGAAACTGGCCAGTTTNGGATCGGTGCCATACCTGGCTCCCTCTTCCTTGAGTTTCGGAATCCACAGGCTGCTCGCTTCATCCTCATTCAGCCAGAATGCCAGAATGCATTCGCCATAGCGCGCTGCGCGCCAGATCGACTTGAGCCCGCCGCCAATCCAGATCGGAGGGTAGGGTTTCTGTATCGGCTTGGGCTCAAGTGGAATATCGGTCAGCTGATAGTGCTCACCAGCGAAGTTAATCCGGTCTTCCTGCCATAGCCGCGTGATAATTTCGAGTTGCTCGTCGAATAGTTTTCCCCGTGCTTTTTGATCCACACCAACGGAAGTGAAATCTTCCTCCCACCAGCCCATGGCCATGCCCGCGATCAATCGCCCCGATGAGATTACGTCCAGCGTCGCCAAGTATTTGGCCCACTGGTAAGGCGGCAACAATGGCGGCAGTATCGAATTGAACCCAATTTTTATTCTGTTGGTTGCCGCCGCGATGATTGGTGCCACCGCCAGCGCATCAAGCACATCCTGATTGGGAAAGGTCTCGAACAGCCAGCCCGGCGCCATGGTCATGTGCGTGGGCATGGTCGCTGAGTAAAACCCGAGGTCTTCGGCCAGCTTGGCGACCTCGACGATCTCGTTAACGGAAGTCTGTTGTGCTCCCCAGGGAAACAGCATTACGCTCAAGTCGGAAATATCTGGCACGTTGTTAACTCCTCATTAATACACTTGGATTACGTTGAGTCGTGAAAATATAGTTTGAAAACGCCGCCCCGTCGAGCAGAATAATGACTTGGTTGAGCGAACCAATCGGCGGCCGGGCTGTCCCGGTCACTTTTGCCCGGGCCGGCGTGGCCCACAGCTAAAGAGCGAGGAGATCAACATGAACATTGGAATGACCATCCCAACGCGCGGGCCACTGGCAGAGCCAGCATCGATCAAACAATTAGCGCAACATGCGGAAGCGCTTGGTTTTGCCTACCTTGCTGTGCCCGACCATATCGTGGTGCCGCGAGAGATTGACTCACGCTACCCGTATTCCGCGTCAGGTAAGTTTCCGGGCTCCACGTCCGGGTCTTGCCTTGATCAGTTCGGCCTGCTGTCCTTTCTTGCTGGGCTGACCGAGAACCCTCATCTGCTGACATCGGTTACGGTGATTCCGCACCGTGGCGCAGTAGAAACTGCCAAAATGGTGACGACTCTTGACGTACTTTCAAATGGACGCATGACGCTCGGCATTGGTGCTGGCTGGATGCGGGAGGAATTCGAAGCTCTGGGAGCGCCGCCGTTTGAGCAGCGTGGCCAGGTGACCGACGAATACCTGCAAGCGTTCAAGATATTGTGGACCGAGCAAGATCCAGCATTTGCAGGTGAATTCGTTCGCTTCCAAAACATCAGCTTTCTGCCCAAGCCGCTACAGCGACCGCACCCACCGATCTGGGTTGGGGGCGAGAGTGGTCCGGCGTTGCGGCGTACGGCGCGTTACGGAGATGCCTGGTATCCGATAGGCAACAATCCTCACTATCCACTGGATTCTATTGATCGGTTTGCCGGCGGCATCAGGCGACTGAACCAGATAGCGACCGAACAGGGTCGTGATCCAGCAAGCATTTCGCTGGTCTATTGCGCTTTGTGGTTTGATGAGAGCAAGACCCTGACGCTCGATAATGGTGGCCGCCATTTGCTGAGCGGAACTGCTCAGCAGATCGGTGAGGATATCGCGGCACTTGCCGAAATCGGCGTGTTGGGCCTGATACTGAATTTCCAGCGCGAAACTCTGGAGCAATCACTCGACGCCATGCAGTACTTTGTCGACGTTATCTATCCAACAGCCTAACTGGCAGCCGAGGAAGTTGTATCTATCCTGCCGGTATTGGAGTCGACCTTAGTATTCGCCCGTCAAGACTAATTTTGCAGCGTTTCGACACAAGCGAGAATTTCAGCGGCGAGCGCCAGCTTGTCCGCATCGGAGTGCATCAGGGTGGCGGTTCGCAGAATTTGGGCCCCAGTTGCCGGTAACTCTGTGTCATCGCTGTGATCGACCACCAGTACGTCGATCAACTCACCGTAGTGTCTCGCGATACTGGCCGTGGTTACCGGCAGACCGAGCTCAACCATCATTTTTGCAGTGGGCCCTTTTACCGCTTTGCCATTGATGACCGGTGAGATGGCCACCACCGGTGCGCCGTTATTACGAAGCGCCTGGCGCAGGCCGGGCAGGGCGAGGATCGGGTCGATGCTGATGAATGGATTGGACGGACAGATGATCACAGCCTTGAGGCGATCGCCGGTCAGCAGTTCGGCAAATCTGGGTGCCGGTTGTGCCATATCGACACCGTCGAACTCAAAGCCGCGGACTGCCGGTCGGCAGCGGCGTTTCACGAAATAGTGTTGAAAAGGCAGAATACCTTCGCTGGTCTGAACCCGCGTGCGCACTGGCTGATCTGACATCGGGATAACCTCTGAGCCGATCTCCAGGCGCCGTCGGATCACATCGGTGATGGCGGAGAGAGTCTCGCCCAAAGCCAGCCGGCGGGTTCGCTCTACGTGCAGGGCGAGATCTGCATCACCGAGTTGGAACCAGCTTTCCCCGCCAAGATCTGCCAGCGCGGCCATGAACGTCCAGGTCTCGTTGGCTCGACCCCAACCCGTTTCCTTGTTTGCGATACCCGCGAGGGTGTAGATCACGGTATCGATATCCGGTGAGATAGCAAAGCCGAGATGCTGAAAATCATCACCGGTATTGCAGACCACGGCCAGGGCGCCAGGTGGCAGAGTCCGATCGAGGCCAAGTGCGAGTTTGGCCCCACCAATACCTCCTGAAAGTGCCAGTATTTCGATCATTGTGCTCAGCGGAAAAGATCTTGTTCGACCGGACGGATCAAGTCAGCAGCCGGGCTTGCTTGCTCCTGCCAGGACAGGCCACGGACGATAACCGCAGGGCGGCCTTCGGCGCCTTCACCCATGAGGAGTTCGGCGGCCGAGGCGATCTGGTCGGCAAAGCCTGCCAGGCTGACCGCCAGGGGCCGTCCCTCAAGGTCAGGCCTGCCGCGAAGATCAAGCAGTGCGGGCAGGCCGGCTGCACCGAGCGCCAGGCCGATCACACCTTGGCGCCAGGCACGACCGGCACTGTCAGCGATGATTACTGCGAGGTCTATGCCGAACCGTTGGTTCAGTGTGTCGCGCAGTGCTGCACAACTGCCATCGGGATCCTGCGGCAGCAGCAAAACGCTTGACCCGTTGCCGTCGTCGTCGACGTTCGATTGATCGACACCGGCGTTAGCCATGACCATGCCCAGGCGGTGCTCGGTGATGATCAGGTCTGGACGCGAGCGCAGAACTGCTCGTGATTCGGACAGGATAACCTCGACCAACGCCGGATCTTTATCAGCCTGTAGGGCAAGGCGGCGAGCTTTAGCAGAGGGGCTGACCCGGGCGAGAGAAACATAGCGATTCTCTGCTTTGGATACGATCTTATGACTGACCACGAGAACATCTTGGTCTTGCAGTGTGAGGCTTTCGCGTGCGAGCGCATCACCCAGCAGCGTGGCCAGATCGTCGCCGGGCCGCACCCGGGGAATTCCGGCGAGGGCTGTGAGCGTAACAACAGGATCGTTGGTGGTCACTCGCCTGGCCCGAAGCGGACGACTTCAGCTCGCCGGTGTGGCTGTTGCGGCAACTGTAGGGTTGCTGCTGACTTCGCGGGTCGTGGCAGCGTATGACGGCTCAACCGCTGCTGACGGTAGCGCAGTGTACAGCGTTGAGCGTTGTTGTGGTGCACGTCCCGCCTGCCGGATCAGGCTCTCCATCGCTCCCGGTGCTAGTTCCTGGCCACTGGTCGCACCGGCAGCACGGGTAATAGATTCGTTCATCAGTGTCCCACCGATATCGTTGGCTCCCGCCGCGAGACACGCTTTTGCCCCAGTTGGCCCCATCTTTACCCACGAGGTCTGGATATTCTTGATGTGCGGGTGCAGGACCAGGCGCGCCACTGCGTGCATCAGTAAAGCTTCGCGGTAACTTGCCCCCGGTCGCGCCCAACCCTGGCGATAGATGGGTGATTCCATGTGCACAAATGGCAAGGGAACGAACTCGGTAAACCCGCCGGTTTCGATCTGCAGTGTGCGCACATGACTGAGGTGTCGCGCCCAGTGGGTCGGCCCATCAATGTGGCCGAACATGATTGTTGCCGTGCTGCGCAAACCGATGTTGTGCGCTGTGCGCATCACTTCCAGCCACTGGTTGGTGCTGATTTTATCTGCACAGATTACTGTACGAATTTTGTCGTCAAGGATTTCTGCAGCAGTGCCGGGAAGCGAATCAAGGCCGGCGTCCTTTAGGCGCAGGAGGAATGTTTTTAGTGGCAGGCCCAGCGTGGTTGCACCATGCCAGACCTCCAGGGGCGAGAATGCGTGGACGTGGATATCGCGGTGCGCGGACTTTACCGCACGGCAAATCTCAAGGTAAGTCTCGCCGGTATAAGCAGGATGAATTCCTCCTTGCAGGCAAATTTCTGTTGCCCCACGGTGCCACGCTTCCTCAGTACGCCGGGAGATTTCCGGCAGGTCCAACTGATATGGCGGGTCAGATGGGCTCGATTTTCGAGTGCGTTTGGAAAACGCGCAGAAACGGCAAGAGAAGCTGCAGATGTTGGTGTAGTTGATATTGCGGTTGACCACATAACTGACAACATCGCCATTAACTGCCTGGCGTAACTGGTCTGCGGCCCCAATTACCGTTTCGATCTCGCGGCCCCGGGCAGAAAAAAGCAAGCTAATCTGTGCTTCGCTCAGGGTCTCGCCATCCCGGGCCCGATCGAGCAGGTCCACCAGAGGGTCGGCCTGCTGGCCATTGCCAGTTGCTGGTCGAGCCCAGGGTGACTTTGGCCGAGCGAGATCTGGTACTTGGGCAGGAGCATCGACTCCCGCGACCCAGCCTCCTTCACGGGCATAACCGCTGCCGTCACAGTGCTCCAGCACTGGCGCACGCATCTCTGGTGCCAGCCAGCGTTTGGGATCGGCCAAGTAGCGTGGGTAGATTGGCAGCCTCGGCACCAGTTCCTTGCCGGCAGTCTCTGTCGCTTGGCGCAGGCGAGCGAGCTGTGGCCAGGGTAATTCCGGGTTGACGTGATCCGGTGTGAGTGGAGAAACTCCGCCCCAGTCGTTGATTCCCGCCGCCAGTAGTTGATCGAGCGCGTTGGAATTCAGGTTCGGGGGCGCCTGGATGCTGACCTCGGGGGGAAACAAAAGGCGGGCTGCAGCGATGCTCCACTGGAATTCCTCGAGCGTTGGTGCCGCGGTTCGAGCCATCGCGGTGCCCGCCTTTGGCGCAAAGTTCTGCACAATGATTTCTTGCAGATGACCATAGCGGGTGTGCAGCGCTCGAAGAGCTAGAATCGATTCAACTCGTTCCAGTCGGTTTTCGCCAATCCCAACCAAAATACCGCTGGTGAACGGTACCTGTTGCTTGCCAGCTTGTCGAATGGACTCGAGCCGCCGCTCTGGTAGTTTGTCAGGACAACCATGATGTGGCCCACCACGCTCACTCAGGCGTTCGGCGCTTGACTCGAGCATCAACCCGGCCGAGACCGAAACCGTACGTAGCCGGGCTAGATCATTTGCTGTCATGACTCCTGGATTGACATGTGGCAAGAGTCCGGTGACATCGTAGACCAGTCGCGCGACCTCGATCAGGTAGTCGATGCTGGAGTCGTGTCCCAGAGTCTGGAGCGCAGCACGGGCCGCCTGGTAGCGAAGTTCAGGCTGGTCTCCAAGGGTAAAGAGCGCCTCATGGCAGCCGGCAGCGACTCCGGCACGGGCAATATCGATTACCTCCTCAGGGCTCAGGTAGGGTTGTTGGCTGGCTGCGGGAGATATCGCGAACGTGCAGTAACGGCAGACATCGCGGCACAGTTTGGTCAGAGGAATGAAAACCTTCGGCGAGTAACTGACGAGCGACCCATGGCCGAGGTCGCGCCGCATTCTGGCTGCGTGCAGGAGCGCCGCTAGATTGTCGTATTCCGCCAGCGCCAGTGCGTCGCCGTCGGCAATCGGCGCCCCGGCCGCGGCCTGTGCTAAAAATATCTCGAATGTGTCTTGCATGGCTTCTTGCCAGGTGAAGAGTAATTGAGCAGCGCCCACCCATCACCCTGCGGAGAAGTTACACCGAAAGAGAACCCGGCGGCAAGAACCAGGTTCGCCGCGGGGTGAGGCAGGCAATGGCGTAAGGAAAACGTACCATATAATTTTGCCGGTTGGTTCATTTTGAAGTCGAAACCCTGGCTTAGGGCGATGATTCCAGCCTAGTTAATAGCGGTGTGACCGCTCGCATGTTTCATAAGATGAAACACGGGATTTAGTTTTGGTTAATGAAAATCTGGTATCGTTCGCCCGGGAATAATCCAGCCAGAATTGTGTTTGATACCAGATTTGACTATGAAGCAAGATTTGACCAAAGAAGTGCAAGCGCGCTACCACAGGCTTCTTGAGGAGGTCGCGGATCCCAACGAGTGGGCCTGGGCATGGCGCTCCGAGTACAACCACGGTGGCTTCAAGGCGGTCGATTTTCTCATGGAGGAGATCGTTAATTCTGGAAAATGTATCGGCTGTGCAGCTTGCCTCACCATCTGCCCGGTCGATGTATTCGATTACCAGAATGAAAAACCGAAAGATACCTGGAATAGTGCTTGTGTTTTTTGCGAATTGTGCGTTGACGTATGTCCGGTGCTGCGCCCAACAGACCAGGACTTGACCCGGCAGATCGAGTTGCAGGAACCCAGCATCGACGAGGGTTTCGGGCCTTACGCTTATGGTGTGCTTGCGCGGACAACCAGAGAATTCATCCTCAATGAAGCGCAGGATGGCGGTATTTGCTCGGCACTGGGAATTCATGGCATGCAGACTGGGACAATAAAGGGGATGGTGATCGGCAACGAAGATCCGGACAACCCGCAGATGGGCTACGCCAGGCTGGCGACCACGGCCGAAGATGTGCTGATCAGTGCCCGCTCGCGTTATACCTATCAGCCGAACACCCTGACCCTGGTGGAGGCGATGAAAAGAAACATCAGCCCATTGGCCGTGGTGGGCGTTCCTTGTCAGGTGGATGGAGTACGTCAGCAGCAATTCTCGAGTATTCGCCTGGATGTGGCTGAGTGGTATCGGGAGAATATTGGATTGGTGATCGGCCTGTTCTGCTCCGAGGCCTTTACTGAGCAGGGCATAGACTGGTTGGCCGAAGATCTACAGGTGGCAAAACGTGATATCGCAAATATCAATATCAAGGGACGTCTTGAAATCAAGTTGCGCGATGGCCGCGAAGAAACCCGCTCGCTGAAAGCTTTTGGGAAGTTTGCCCGACCCGCTTGTCTTTATTGTATGGATTACGCGGCAGATAATGCGGACATCGGCCTCGGTGGCATCGGGCTCGACGGCTGGACTTTTACAGTCATCCGGAGTACGGCTGGGCACAGAGCCTGGCAGGCGCTACTCGAGGCTGGCTGGGTAGAAACCAAAGAACTCGACGAGGAGCCCAAGTCCAAAGAAATCCTAGCTCGACTATCCAGGTACAAGCGCAACCGCCCCTTACCCGCCCTTATGCCGACCCACCTGGAGCGTGAAGCGATCGGAAATCTCGACCCCAAGCACTACTACCGGGGCTGGGAGGAGGGCAATTCGGTGAAAGACTGGCGACCACTGCCACCGCCACCGCCAAAAAAGAAAAAAGCCAAGCCGAAGAGCGGGGATAGCGCTCAATGAGCCATTCGAAACCGCACCTCGAGGATCTCAATGTCGTCGTCCTGGGACAGGGCGGTGATGGCTCCTTGACCGTCATCAGCATCCTTGCCGACGTGTTACGTTCGGCAGGTTTGCGAGCTTACACGGAGCGCAATGTACTGTCGCGTATCAAGGGTGGCATCGTCGCGGCCACGTTACGGGTTTCAAGCAGGGAGCGCCTCTGCACAGGCAGTGAAGTTGACCTGCTGCTTGCGTTTGACGCGCTGGCGGTCGCCAAGCACGTTCACCGTCTCAGTCAGCACGGCATCGTGATTTACGACAATTCTGGTGGCAGTTTGCCAGCAGACAGCGGTATTGCGGACGGTACGCGGGTCATAGGCATCCCGTTCAGCCGTCACGCGATACGAAATTTTCGACGTGATCTCTACAAGAACAGCATCTCCTCGGCCGTTATCGGGCGCTTGATTGGCCTTGATGACAACGATGTGCGAAATTCTTTCGAGAAGCGCTTTGCACGACACGGCGCCCAGGCGCTGGAATACAACCTTGAGGCACTGGCAGTGGGTCATGAGCTTGCCGACCAGGTTGGGCTGACCGCTGACCAGGGGCTGTATAGGATCGTCAGTGCCGATTGTGGCCCACAGATGCTGATTACCGGAAACGAGGCCGTGGCCTTCGGTTTTGCCGTTGCCGGGGGGCGGTTTTTTGCCGGCTATCCAATTACGCCTGCAACCGAGATCATGGAGTGGCTGGTGAAGTGGCTTCCCAGCTTCGGTGGAGTCGTTCAGCAGGCTGAAGACGAACTGTCGGCGGCCAATATGGCTATCGGCGCCGCGCTTACCGGTACCCGAGCGATGGTTGCGACCTCCGGGCCGGGTCTTGCACTGATGCAGGAAGCTATCGGGCAGTCAGGCATGGCCGAGATTCCACTGGTGCTAGTTGATTCCCAGCGTGCGGGCCCGAGTACGGGAATGCCAACCAAGCCCGAACAGAGTGACATCACACTGATGGCCCACGGTGGCCAAGGTGATTTCCCCCGGGTCGTTCTTGCGCCAGGTACGCCGGCGGAGTGTTTTCACCTGACCGTTGCAGCCTGCAACCTGGCCGAGCGATACCAGCTTCCGGTCTTCGTGGCCCTGGACCAGGGACTATCCCAGAACCTTGCGACCATAGACCTGATTGAGCCTGGTCAAGTAGCAGTGGACCGCGGCAAACGGTTGGATGCGGCGGCGCTGGCCCAGCTGGACGTCTACCAGCGCTACGCTTTCAGTGAAGACGGTGTGTCTGCTTTCGCCGCACCTGGTACGGCTGGTGGGATGTCGCTGGTCACGGGCAATGAGCACGACCAGTTTGGTCTCGTTTCCACAGATCCGGACAACCGCAGACGCATGGTGCAAAAGCGGCAACAAAAAATTGAGACGATGCGCCCTGACCTGCCCCAAGCGGTTACCCATGGTAACGCGACGGCCGAGGTTGGCTTTATTGGAGTTGGTATGACTTACGGCGTGATCCTTGAAGCGATGGATATCCTGGCGGCCGGCGGGGTAGCGACACAGTATCACCAACTGCGAACACTATGGCCAATGCTGGAGGAAACGGCAGCTTTTACCCAGCGCTGCCAACATGTGTTTGTTGTTGAATACAACGCGACCGGGCAACTGGCCAGACTGATCGTCGCGCAGGGAGGAGAGCAGGCCCACATCTGCAGCATACTCGCCTATGATGGCGTACCCCTGCGGGCCACCAGCCTGGCCCGGGAGATCAAAGATCGTCTGCGCTTGAGGGAGGATAAAGTCGCATGACCAGGACTTTTTCACCACCACGGCCAATCTGGTGTGCCGGCTGTGGTGATTTCGGTGTGCTGGAGGCCTTGATCAGCGCTTTAAGCGAACTGGGGGTGCCGACACACGAGCGCATGATCCTTGCCGGGATCGGCTGCTCCGGGTCGCTGCAGAATTATCTGTCCTGCTACGGTTATCACGCGCTTCATGGCCGGGTTTTGCCAACTGCAATCGGTGCGAAGCTGGCCAATCCCGAGCTCACTGTCGTGGCTGTAGGCGGTGACGGTGACGGCTACGCGATCGGCGGGGGACACCTCGTACACTCGTTCAAACGTAATCCCGGCGTGACCTACATCGTTATGAACAACGGCACTTACGGACTGACCAAAGGCCAGGTCTCGCCAACGAGTGCAATCGGCTATCAGGAGAACACCGAAGAAGATCTCGACCCGATTCTGCTCGGCCTGAGTATTCCTGGCTCGACCTTTCTGGCCCGCGGCTACAGTGGCCAGCCTGCGCAGTTGCTGCGGCTTATGCTTGCCGCAATTGGCCATAGCACAGCAGGTAATGGCATGGCCTACCTGGAGGTGTTGTCACCGTGTGTAACCTATAACGACACCTACCGGGCGTGGCGGGCCAGCGTATACGACATCGATAATGACAAGGACTATGATCCGGGCGATCGCGCCGGCGTTTTTGAGCGCATGATCGAATTGAGAACACAAGGACGCTTGCCATTGGGTCTCATCTACCAGGGTGATCGCCCGGCCCTGGAAACGCTGTCTGTTAGCCCTGATTTTGCAGTGCCGGCGCGACAAGATCTCAGCGATCCTCGACTACAAGAGGATTATCGTAAAGCGATGCAGTCCTTCATCAGATAAGTTGCCTGGCCCTTACTTTTTCCGCTATTGCCCCCGCGCGAGGCGCCATCCCTAAGCCAGCGACTTGTTGAGCAGGCGCTGGCGGATGTCGCTGGCCATGAGATATTCATAGGTCCGGGTCGCTGACGGCTGCTCTAGCAGCACGGCCAGGTCAGTGGGGGTGTCGATATCCAGTGCCAGGCCCGGTCGGTCAATGATCGTGGGCTCAATCCCAAGCGCACGGCTCGCCGCTACGTGTGGCGGGAAACTGTAATCGCCAAAACGCAGCGGCAGCACATCGGCCGGTGTACAGACCACGGCGTTTGAGCCCTTCTTATCGCGGGAGGGTGCCAGGGTAATCGCCGGCGCAGGTCCATGCGCTTCGATTAGGACGGAGATGTCGGCCGGAGTCAGCAGTGGAAGATCGGCAGGCACCTGCAGCATGCCGGCTCTTTTCTCCTGCGCGAGGGTACGCGCGCCGAGCATGCTGGCTGCCGTGTGTCCCAGATTCTTTTCTTCGACCAGCACGTGTGCACCATAAGAACGAGCGATCGACTTGGCTTTCTGATCGCGGGTCACTACCAGTACACCCGCCAACTGGGGGCAACATGACAGCGCTTGCAGCACATCTTCAAGCATGGCGCGGAACAGTTGCTGTCGCTCGCTCGAGCAAAGCACCCCGGCAAGACGGGTTTTCACGTGATCAATATTCTTGACCGGTACCACGGCCCACAGGTCAGCGGGGGTTGACTCAATTACAGGCACGGGGCGGTGCTGTCAGGCGGTACGTTTGTAGAGCAGCGGGTCGGCTGCGCCGGCCTGGGGCCGCACCGGGTGCTTGGCTTTTAGCACTATTTACCTGTCAGTATGAGCGCGGTAATTCGAGCACACGCTCTGCCAGGTAACAAAGCACCAGTTCCTGGCTCACTGGTGCAATCCGCGGGATCAGCACTTCGCGCAATAAGCGTTCGACTTGGAACTCGCGCGCGTAGCCCATGCCACCGTGAGTCATCAGTGCCCGCTCGCAGGCTTTGAAGGCAGCCTCCGCTGCGAAGTATTTCGCGGCATTCGCGTCGGCACCACACGCCAGTCCCTGGTCATAAGTCCAGGCTGCGCGCAATACCAGCAGCCAGCCAGCTTCAAGTTCAACCCAGGAACGGGCCAGGGGGTGCTGGATAGCCTGGTTCTGCCCGATCGGTCGGCCAAAAACCACCCGTTCTTTGGCGTAGCGCTTGGCCCGATCCAAGGCATTGCGCCCGATTCCGATTGCCTCGGCAGCGATCAGGATCCGCTCCGGGTTGAGGCCGTCCAGAAGGTAGCGAAAGCCCTTGCCTTCCTCGCCAATACGATCCTCAATCGGAACCATCAGGCCGTCAATGAAAAGCTCGTTCGAATCCACGGCCTTGCGCCCCATCTTGTCGATTTCACGTACCTGGATGCGCTCCCTATCAAGATCAGTATAGAACAGTGTCAGCCCGTCGACAGAGGACACGTCGGAGGTGCGTGGGGTAGTGCGCGCCAGCAACATTAGCTTGTCCGCGACCTGCGCTGTCGAGGTCCAGACCTTGCGGCCTTCTACCACATAGTGGGCGCCCTCGAGGCGGGCCTCGGTACGCAGGTTGCCCGTATCCAGTCCCGCATCCGGCTCGGTCACAGCGAAACAAGCGGTCTCTCGCCCTTCGATGAGCGGCGGTAACCAGCGCTGGCGTTGGTTATCGTTGCCAAAGACTACAATGGGGTGAGGCCCGAAGATATTAATGTGAAAGGTTGAGGCCGCGCTCATCGCGCCACCGGAATTCGCGACCGCATGCATCAGTACGGCGGCCTCCGTGATGCCAAGTCCGGCACCGCCGTATTGTTCAGGCATCGCGATGCCCAGCCAACCCCCCTCAACCATCGCTTGCCGAAACTCGCTTGGGAATTCGCCGGTGCGGTCGTGTTCCAGCCAGTATGCGTCATCGAAGCGTGCACACACACGGCGAACCGCCTGGTCTATGGAGCGTTGATTGTCGGTTAAAGCAAACTCCATAAGTTGATCCTAGAGCAAGGGGTGAGTAAGGGATAGGTGATTGCGAGCTACCTGCTGGTCAAGCAACCGTTGCTGGCGCCAGATATCGTTCATGTTGCTTGACACGAACCCGGTGGCCGACGCCCAACCCAGGGTTTTGCGCGTTCAAGCTGGCCGGCGAGGCGAAGCAGTGTCGCCTCATCGCCGTAGCGGCCCATCAGTTGTACTCCGATGGGCAGGCCACTATCGGTCCAGTGCAGCGGCAGGGAGATAGCAGGTTGGCCGGTCGTATTTGCTATCAGGGTGAATCCAGTGTACTCGCCGAGTCGTTCGAGGTGCGTTGCGCGTCGATTCGGTGTGTAGTCGAAATAACCCAACGGGACCGGCGGTTGGGCGAGGGTTGGGGTCAGCCAGACATCGATGTGCTCAAAAAACCCAGCGATATCTCGACTGATGCGCTGCAGGTCCTGGACAGCGAGCAGATAATCGGCGCTGGTTTGTTGTAGTCCGTTGGCATACATGCGCCAGGTGGCAGGCTCTAGCAGATCTTCACTCGGTTCGCGGCCAAGGCGGCGCGCCCAGTCTTTTACCGCCCAGGTGAGAAAGCCGATCCAGCGGATGCCGAAGGCTTTGAACAGCCGCTCACCATCAACCTCGGGGGCCGCTTCGAACACCTCATGGCCCAGGTTCTCGCACAGTCGGGCCACCGACTCAGCACCTGCAACACAGTGGGCATGGGCGCTCGCACCGGTTAGTGGCCGGGTACTGAGCGCGATGCGCAGACACCCTGGCTCACGTTCAACTTCGTCCGCGTACAAACATTCGGGGGGCGCTGGCCAGTAAGGGTCCCCAGGCGCTGGGCCAGCGGTCGCGTCGAGGACCGTTGCGGTATCACGTACCGAGCGGGTATGTACATGCTCGCAAAGCAGGCCACTGGCGACATCACCGTAATCCGGGCCTAGTGAATTCCGCCCGCGAGTCGGTTTGAGCCCGACTACCCCGCAGCAACTCGCCGGCACACGAATCGAGCCGCCACCGTCATTGGCGTGGCCGATGGCTACCATACCCGCTGCGACCGCAGCGGCGGACCCACCGCTCGACCCACCTGTGCTAAGGCGTGTATCCCAGGGGTTGTGAGCCGCACCAAAGCGCGAAGGTTCAGTGGTTGGCATTAGTGCGAATTCGGGCGTATTAGACTTGGCAATAACAATCAGCCCGACCTGGTGGAAACGACGGACCAGTTCGCTATCGTGGCTCGATACGTATTCACCGAGGAACCTGGAACCTTCAGAAAGAGGCGTGCCCGCGCACTCGGCTACCAGGTCCTTGAGCACCATCGGCACCCCAGCGAGAGGCGCGCCTACCTCGACTTGTCGAGCGGCTGCCCGTGCTCGATCGTAAAGTGTGGTGACCACTGCGTTCAACGCCGGATTTAATTGCTCGATGCGCGCTATAGTAAGCTCGATCAACTCAGTCGCCGAAATCTCCTTGTTACGCACCAGGTACGCTTGCGCAGTGGCGTCAAGAAAAGCCAGCTCTTGCATCCTTATAATCCGTTGGCGGAAGTTGGGTTGAAACGGTCGCTGTGCCGTTGCTGGAGTCGCATCATAGCCGAGTTGCACGGCCAGTGGCGTGTTAGGATTGCGCCCGCCGAGATGTCCTGGATAACCCCCGCTGGTCATGGATCATTTGACCTTCACTTAACGGGGGCGTGTACTCATGCAGTCCAGGATTCGAACGAGCTGACCTGATGATGCCTACCGTATCTCCAGTACTACGACCGAGTTATTTGCCGCCGGTGGAGTTGCATCGGCCGAATGATCTTGGCGAATTGTTCGCCTGCGTCGCCGCTGGTGCTTGTCCCTTGGCAGGAGGGACCGACCTGGTGGTGTGGGCGAGCCAGCGCGGTGAGCCACGGCAACTGGCATGGACGGGTGGCATCGATGAATGGCACATTGTTGATATTTCAGGGCAACAGGTGCGTATCGGTGCGGCGGTACCACTGTCGCGTATAGCACGATCCGGCGAACTCCGATCGCTGATATCAGCCGTCATCGAAGGCGCTTCTGTTGTCGGCTCGGTGCAGCTTCGCAACCAGGCAACCCTGGTCGGCAATGTCTGCACAGCTTCCCCTGGGGGCGATACGCTTCCCGGGTTGTACGTTCACGATGCCATGGTTGATGTTGTCAACGCGGCGGGTAGCCGTCGTTCTATCAAGATTTCCGAGTTCATCTGTGCGCCCGGAAAAACAAATCTTGCCCCAGGGGAGCTGGTGGCCGGGGTAACCGTGCGCGGCCTCGGGCCACTCGAGGGCAGCGCTTTTTGCCGCTTCACCCAGCGTAATGCCCTTGACCTGGCGTTGGCCAGCGTTGCCGCACGCGTGCGCTTTGAAAGTGACGAGCAGACCGTAGCGCAGGCCAGCATAGCACTGGGGGCGGTCGGCCCAACCGTGCTGGATGCTGGCCAGGCGGCTGCATTGCTGGTCGGGCGCACACTGGAGCCGACGCAACTGCGAGAGTGCGCGAATCTCGCAGCCGAGTGTTGCCAGCCTATCACCGATCATCGGGCGAGCGCCGACTACCGACGCCAACTGGTACGGGCCTTGACCGAGGAGATTGTTTTAGCAGCTGCCAAGCAGGTTACAGCCGGTTGCGCATCTGTCGAGGCATCATGAAAACGCAACTGACTCTACGCGTGAATGGCGCGCCACGTGATGTGCCGTTGTCTTTTGTCGGCCGGCGATTACTTGACACTCTGCGCTTGGAGTTAGGCCTGATGGGCGTAAAAGAAGGCTGTGGCGAGGGGGATTGCGGCGCTTGTACGGTGCTGATCGACGGTGAGCCGATGTGTTCGTGTCTGTTGTTGACCGGGGTGGTGGAGAAATGCGAGATCACCACGATAGAGGGTCTACCGGCGGCATTCCTTACACGGTTTTCAGCAATCTGCGCCGAGTATGGCGCCGTCCAGTGCGGTTATTGCACGCCAGGGATCGCGGTCATGGCGGCCTGGCTGCATGCCGGTGGCACCGAACTGGGCGATCAGCCGATCAGCAAATTGTTTGCGGGTAATCTGTGTCGGTGCACTGGCTATCAGCAGATCATTGAGGCGCTGACCGCACTGCGATGAGCGAGATTCAGCCGCCAGTACAGGGCCCGGTATCGGCTACACGCGCAACAGAGAGAGCCCGTGGACTCGCTCGTTATGCTGCCGATCTTATTCTGCCCGGTACGGTACTGGTTGGGGTTGCGCGTAGCCCACATGCGCATGCCCGAGTCATAAGTATCGATACCAAGCCCGCGCTAGAAATTCCCGGGGTGCTTGCAGTATTAACCCCGGCTGACTTCGACGGTATTGAACTTGGTCACCCGGATACTGATGAGCCGGTGTTGACCAGAGTTGCGCGCTACGTCGGGGAGGCGGTCGTAGCAGTAGCGGCTAGTGATCAGGATTCGCTGCTGCGTGGTATCGAAGCGCTGCATATCGATTACCAGGTGCTGCCCCACGCCTGTTCCGTGGCTGATGCCCTGACGCTTGACCAGCCCCTGCATGCGGCATATCCGGACAACGTCGTACGCCGTTTCAACGCTAAGCGAGGCGACTGGCAAGCAGCAGAGCAGCGGGTGTCGACCTGGGTGTCAGGCACCTTCCAGACCCAGGCAGTGCCACATGCCTATCTTGAGCCGCGCGCGACCCTGGTGCGGGTTAACGGTGAGCTACTGGAACTCGTGACCGGCAGCCACTTCCCCTCGGTGCTGGCCGAGACCTACCGCGAGATCGTGGCAGGGTGGGGTGCCCAGTTGGAAGTCGTAACCCCTGATATTGGTGGTTCGTTTGGCGCCAAGTGGGAGCATCCAACCCATCTTATTTGCCTTGCCTTCGCCCAGCGTTTAGGTTGTGACGTGGCAATGGTGTTACCGCGTCGTGATGACATGATCGCCGGGCGCACGCGGTTGGCGATGCGAATCCAGATGTGCATCGGTGCGACTGACGATGGTGAGTTGGTCGCCAAAGAGACAGTGCTGTGGGCTGACAACGGCGCCTACAGCGCCCATGGTTCGGCCGTAACTCTGGCTGCCGCCATTCGAATGGATAACCTGTACCGTTTTTCGGCGCTTAACGCGAAAGCCCAACTTGTTTACACCAATAACATACCTTCGGAATGTTTTCGTGGATTTGGCAGCCCCCAATCTGCCTTTGCCCAGGAGCAACTTATCGATGAGTTGGCTGAACGACTGGGGATCGATCCAATTGAACTGCGACGTCGCAACGCCGTGCGCGCGGGCGATACCACCTTACACGGCTGGCAGGTCGGCAGTTGTGGATTTACTGAGTGTCTAGACGCGATCCAGCAGCGGGTGCAAGCACACCAACACGAAAATCCGCCGTCAATCAACAGCCGTTATCGTTTTGGCTACGGGGTCGCTGCTGGTACGCACGGTATCAGCAATCGTGGCTATGATCGTCGATTTGACCGCGCTTTACTCTCGCTGGTGCTTGCACCGGACGGAATGCTGTGCATTGAGTCAGGTGAAGTTGAGATCGGCTGCGGTACGGTAGATCTTTTTGGCGCCATCGTTGCCGAACGTCTTGAGCTTGATCGTGAACGGATTCGGGTTGTGCTCGGCGATACTGCCACTGTGCCCTATGGCCTTGGTTGTTTTGCCAGCCGCACGGCCTTTTTCGGTGGTCGTGCCGCATTGGATGCGAGTCGACAGTTTGCCCGGGCGTGCAGCCATTTGGCCATTGAAATTGGGCTCCCGGCCAAGGCCTCCATCGCCACGGTGATCGATACTGCAGTGGCGG
>PBTT01000091.1 GCA_002729195.1 Acidiferrobacteraceae bacterium | reverse complement strand
GAAAAGATGGTGGGCCCGGAAGGACTCGAACCTTCGACCAATGGATTATGAGTCCACTGCTCTAACCAACTGAGCTACAGGCCCATGTTTTGTCTACGGCCCGGTATTGCGCCGGGCCTTAATTTGTTTAGTCGAGGTAACTGCGCAATTTTTCCGAACGGGTCGGGTGGCGCATCTTGCGCAGCGCTTTGGCCTCTATCTGGCGGATGCGTTCTCGGGTAACATCGAATTGCTTGCCGACTTCCTCCAGTGTGTGGTCGGTATTCATACCAATGCCAAAGCGCATACGGATCACCTTGGATTCGCGCTCGGTCAGGCTGTTAAGGATCGAGTCGGTGGCACCGGTCAGCCCGTTGGTCAGCGCGGCATCCTCGGGTGCTTCGATATTCTTGTCCTCGATGAAATCTCCCAGGTGTGAGTCCTCGTCGTCACCGATTGGGGTTTCCATGGAGATGGGTTCTTTGGCGATCTTCAGAACTTTAAGGATCTTGCTTTCAGGCATATCCATACGCTCGGCGAGTTCTTCAGGCAAGGCCTCGCGGCCCTTTTCCTGCAGGATCTGGCGAGAAACCCGGTTGAGTTTGTTGATAGTCTCGATCATGTGCACCGGGATGCGGATGGTTCGGGCCTGGTCGGCGATCGAGCGAGTGATGGCCTGGCGAATCCACCAGGTGGCGTAGGTTGAGAATTTGTAGCCACGGCGGTATTCGAACTTGTCCACCGCCTTCATCAGGCCGATGTTGCCTTCCTGGATAAGATCGAGGAACTGTAACCCGCGGTTGGTGTACTTCTTGGCAATGGAAATCACCAGGCGCAGGTTGGCTTCGATCATCTCTTTTTTTGCCCGGCGGGCCTTGGCCTCACCGATCGACATGCGCCGGTTTACGTCTTTGATCTGGCTGATTCGAAGGCCAGCGATTGATTCGAGGTGCGTGAGTTTCTTGCGCAAGCTCTCGAGCTTCTCGGCGTAAGCCTTAAGCACGGCCTTGTCGCCCTCCTTGCCGCGCATCATGCTGCGAACCCAGAAAAGTTCTGACTCGCGGCCGACAAACTTTGAGATGAAGGTCTTGCGGGTGACTCGCGCTTTACGCACACAGATTTCAATGATGGCTTTTTCCAGGCGGCGCATCTCGTCAACTATTTCGCGCATGATGGCCGAGATATAGTCGATCTGTCGCGGCATCAGGCGGATCTGCTGTAACTCCTCGACCAGTTTCTGTTGGTGCTTGTCTACTTGCGGTGCGCCGATACCGTAGCGTGACTGGCAGCGCTGCAGGCTCTGGTAGCCCTTGCGTATGCGGTCGAAGCGTTCCTTCGCTTCAACCGGGTCCGGCCCCTGGGGGCCTTTGTCGTCATCGGAATCACTGGGCGGGGCTGGCTGCGGGATCGCCTCTTCGACCGCGTTGGGGTCAATGAAGCCGACAATCAGTTCGGTCAGCTTCATTTCACCGGCATCAACTCTGTCGGCTAGGCGAATCAGTTCCTCGACGATCACCGGGCCGGTGGCGATGGCGTCGAGGCTCTGGCGAATACCGTCCTCGATGCGCCGGGCAAGGCGAATCTCGTCCTGGCGGGTAAGCAGGTCTACTGTGCCCATCTCGCGCATGTACATGCGCACTGGGTCAGTGGTACGGCCAAACTCGCTTTCTACCGCGGTTGTGAGCACGGCCTCGGCTTCCTCGACGACTTCCTCATCGTCACTGTTGGCGGTTTTGAGCAACAGCGAGTCGGCATCGGGGGCGGTATCGTGCACCTCGATGCCCATGTCGTTGATCATGTTGACGACCGTCTCAATCTGGTCGGTGTCATTCATGTCTTCCGGGAGGTGATCGTTGATCTCCCGGTAGGTCAGGAAGCCCTGTTCCTTACCCTTGATGATCAGACGCTTGAGTTCAGACTGTTGGCTTTGTGAAGAATCCATAGACAACTCGCCCTCCAGCGTTGCACGTAGATGAAAACATAAACGATCAATTATACCACGTCATTCAAGGTACTTTTTGGCAGAAATCAGCCATTTTCGCGATCTTCACGCAGTTTGGCCCGTTCTTGATAGAGTTGCGCCAACTGTCCCTTGTCGGCTTCGCTTAAGTCATCGGCCGCGGCCTTGTCCAGCAACTCGGAGATTGCTGTCGCCACTGCCTGGTCCTCGAGCGTGGCGAGGGTTTCTCGAAAAAAAGGACCTACTTCGTCTTCGTTCAATAAATGGTCCCTGGCGGTCAGTTTTTCAAGGGTTTTGGCGTCGCCACTGTCTCGGAAACGCTCAATCAAGGCGGCGGTATTCAATCTCGGGTGGGCTTGGGCCAGGCGATGCAACTGCAACAGCAGTGCCAGCCCGGGGTCGGGCGCAGCCCCGGCCAAGCGGACGGGCAATTCCAACTCGCCGGCGAGTTGTGGGTATTGAACCAGCAGGCTAATGGCGGTTGCCACCGGTGACAGGCGCTGGGGGCCGCTGCGGCGGGAGCGGGTCCGGCGCTGTGCGGGCGGCACTTTGCCAGAAAGAGTGCTGACGCCACTTTCGTCAGCGAGGCGCTGTGCCATCAGTTCGTGCAGCGGTCCGGCGGGAATTTTCGAAATCAGGGGCCTCGCCAGTTCCACCAGCCGGGCTTTCCCGTCCATGCGGCCCATGTCGATCTCGCTCATCAGCTTTTCGAACAGGAGATCGGGTAGCGGGGTGGCGTGCGCCATCCGCTCGCGCAGGGTTTTTTCTCCTTCTTTGCGCACTAGCGAGTCGGGATCCTCGCCCTCGGGCAGAAACAGGAAACTGATCTGGCGGCCGCTGGCAAGTTCCGGCAGGGACGTTTCCAGGGCCCGCCAGGCGGCTACCCTGCCTGCGTGATCACCGTCGAAGCAGAAGACAATTGAAGGCGCGAGTCGAAACAGGCGCTGCAGGTGTGCCGTGGTAGTTGCGGTGCCCAGTGTAGCCACAGCGTGGTCGATGCCATGCTGGGCCAGTGCGACCACGTCCATGTAGCCCTCCACTACCAGCGCAGAACCTTGGCGGGCAATATCTGTGCGGGCGCGGTGCAGGTTGTAGAGTTCCGCCCCCTTGTGAAAGACCGGGGTCTCTGGGGAATTCAGGTACTTGGGTTCGCCACTGCCAAGGATGCGCCCACCAAAAGCCACCACCCGACCCTTGTAATCATGGATGGGAAAGATAATGCGTGAGCGGAAGCGATCATAATGGCCACCAGACTCGCGTTCGGCAACCAGCCCGGCCTTGGCCATATTTTCGAGTGCTTCTTTTGAATCTCCAGTGGTTTGGACCAGATTGTCCCAGCCATCTGGGGCGAAGCCGACTTCAAAGCGCGCCGCGATCTCGCCGGTGAGGCCGCGGCTTTTCAGGTATTCAATAGCCTGGCCGGCCTCAGGGTGGTTGCGTAACTGTTCCCGGAAAAAGCGGTTGGCTTCGCTGAGTATCTCGAGCAGGCGCGGAGTCTGCAGGTCCTCTGGCCGCGCCGGTCCGGTATCAGGCACGGCAAGGCCCACTCCGCCAGCCAATTCCTCCACAGCTTCGTGGAAGCTTAGGTGGTCAAACTCCATCAAGAAGGTGATGGCGGTGCCGTTCGCATTGCAGCCGAAGCAGTGGTAGAACTGCTTGGCTGGGCTGACCGTGAAAGAGGGGGTTTTCTCGTTATGAAAAGGACAACAGGCTTTGAAGTCCTTGCCGCCTTTTTTCAGCGGCACGCGCCGGTCGATCACCTCGACGATGTCGGCCCGGGCAAGCAACTCGTCAAGAAACTCCCTAGGTATCCTGCCGCTCATTTTTTTGCCCCTGCATCACCGGGGCGATATTAGCACCGGCTCGGGTCCTGATCGGAACAGGTGACCGGGCCCGATGAGGGCGGGTAGACTCCATCGGCCGTCGTTGTTTTTCAGCAGATAAATTCATGAACTCACCTATCACGCCGACTGGCACACCGCCAGTACCCGAATCTACGGCGCCGGTGCGCGCGATCGCTATCTGGCTGCTGTTGTGCTGTGCGCTGATTTTCGCCATGGTGGTACTGGGGGGTGTCACCCGCCTGACCGGCTCAGGGCTTTCGATGGTGCGCTGGGAGCCCCTCTCAGGTGTAATTCCGCCGCTCAATCTGGCGGCCTGGCAGGCGGAGTTCGACCACTACCGCCAGTTTCCCGAGTACCAGAAGGTCAACGTCGGTATGACTCTGGCCGGGTTCAAGGCCATCTTCTATTTCGAGTTTGCCCACCGGCTGCTGGGGCGAACCATCGGGCTTGTCTTCTTATTGCCGTTTCTGTATTTCCTCTGGCGCCGGCGTCTGCCGCGTTCCCTGGCGCCGCATCTGGTGGTGATGTTTGTGCTCGGCGCTCTGCAGGGCCTGCTGGGCTGGTATATGGTGAAAAGTGGCCTGGCTGATGTTCCGCACGTCAGCCAGTATCGACTGACCGCGCATCTAGCTGCGGCGATCCTGATCTATCTGTACATGCTGTGGGTGGCTTTTAGCCTGCTGGCGTCCAACCGGCCCCGCATCGCGCTGGCGCCGTACCGGACATTTGCCGCAGTGCTGGGTGTGTTGGCAGTGGCAACGGTGCTCTCCGGCGGTTTTGTTGCCGGCCTCAAGGCCGGGCACGCTTTTAATACCTTCCCGTTGATGGCGGGGCAGTGGTTTCCGCCCGGCTACATTATGTTGGAGCCTGCCTGGCGCAACTTCTTTGAGAATATCCCCACGGTGCAGTTCAACCACCGGGTACTGGCCATCACTACCTATCTGCTGGTGCTGGCTTTCACTGGCAAAGCTTGGCGCGATATGCAGTTGACGGGCCAGCGCAAGCCGCTGGGCCTGTTGGCTCTGGTGGCGACGCTGCAGGTGGCGCTTGGAATCGCGACGTTGTTGCTACACGTGCCAGTGACCCTGGCCGCGGGCCACCAGGGTGTGGCACTGCTGCTGCTGAGCGTGATGCTCTACGTGATATTCATATGCTGGCATCAGGGCGCGCCATTAAAGAGGGCCCGGCTGGGCTCGAGGTAGGGTTCAGGCCGACAGTTTCTGCTTAATAGCCGCGCTCACTGCGCCCATGTCGGCCCGACCTTGGAGGCGGGCCTTGAGCCAGCCCATAGCCTTGCCCATGTCGCGTAGAGTGGCGGCGCCAGTTTCGCTCAGCGCCTGGTCAATCAACTTTGCGATCTGTGCTTCGTCGATCTGTTCCGGCAGGTAGGCTTGGAGCACGGCCACGCCGGCGGCTTCTTTTTCCACCAGGTCTTGGCGGTTACCTTGCTCAAACTGGTCGATAGCGTCGCGGCTCTGCTTGATCATTTTCTGTATCACCGCTACTACGCTTTCGTCGTCGAGCTTGGTTCGCTCGTCAACTTCGCGGCGCTGGATAGCGGCGCGCAGCATGCGCACAGTCTCAAGGCGCATCGACTCACGCGCCCGCATGGCCTCTTTCATGTCAGCCACGATGCGCTCTTTGAGTGAGGCCACTGTCAGGAAAGAACTGCTGGGAAGGGAACGACTGGACCGAAACCGCGTTGCTTTCAGCGCAACCGATTGCGGTTGGGATTCTGGCGGGAGATGCGTTTTTTCTCGCGTTTCACCGCAGCTGCACCGGCGCGCTTACGCACGGTGGTCGGCTTCTCGTAGTACTCCCGATTCCGGGATTCGGTAAAGACACCGGCCTTTTCGCAGGCACGGCGGAAACGGCGCAGGACGACGTCGAAGGGTTCGTCTGGCCGGACCTTCACTGAGGGCATAGGCTGCAGGCTCTCTGGATCAAAGCAGGCTCTCTGGGTCAAAAAAGGGTCGCGGATTGTACCTCATCTGCCCACAAAGTACACGAGCGGCCGACTTTCGCCCGCTGGGCCCGGGTTATGGGAAAGTTCGCGGCATAAGGGTGTTGCTCTGGGTATTGGCCTACCGGGTTAGTTGGTGCCGTATCAGCGCAACATATAATTGTTGCTCGATAGTAATTGCGTAGTGTGCTTTCATAGAGGCGGCACACACAAAACTATTGTTGCCCGCGGCTTGCGAGACATTAGACGATTGTTGGTCCTTGGCATAGAAACCTCCTGTGACGATACCGGTGTTGCCCTTTACCACGGTGACAAGGGTTTGCGTACCCATGCCTTGGCGTCCCAGGTCGACCTGCATCGTCCCTACGGAGGTGTGGTGCCCGAGCTCGCGGCCCGCGACCACGTCCGTTCACTGATGCCACTGGTCGTTCGGGTATTGCAGGATGCCGGTGTCGGCAGTCAGGACATAAACGGTATTGCCTATACTGCGGGCCCAGGGCTTGCCGGGGCCCTGCTGGTGGGTGCGGCGCTGGGTCGTGCGCTCGCCTGGGCTTGGCAGGGGCCGGCGATCGGTGTGCACCACATGGAGGGCCACCTGCTCGCGCCCATGCTGGAGAGCGAGCCGCCGGAGTTTCCGTTTCTCGCATTGCTGGTCTCTGGCGGCCACACCCTGCTGGTTGATGTGCTCGGCGTGGGCCGGTACCGGTTGCTTGGGCGGACACTCGACGATGCGGTTGGCGAGGCGTTTGACAAGACGGCTAAGTTGCTCGGCCTGGACTACCCCGGTGGGCCCGCCATCGCGCTGGCGGCAGGCAAAGGGCGGCCCGGTGCGTTGTGTTTCCCACGGCCGATGACTGACCGACCAGGCCTCGACTTCAGTTTCAGCGGCCTCAAGACCTATACTCGCAATGCCGTGCCGGCTGGTACGCTGGACGAGCAGGTGCTGGCGGACATCGCTTTTGCTTTCCAGGATGCGGCGGTCGATACCTTGGTGATCAAATGCCGGCGGGCGCTCAAGGAAACCCGCCGCCGCCGTCTAGTGGTGGCTGGGGGCGTAGGTGCAAACGCGGAATTGCGTACCCGCCTGAAAAAGACCGCCACTGCCTGCGGGGCCAAGGTCTATTATCCGCGTCCCGACTTTTGCACCGACAATGGCGCCATGATCGCCTACGCTGGCTGGGTCAGATTGCAGGCGGGCTGCAGCGAGGGGCTGGATTTCACCGTGCGCCCGCGCTGGGAACTCACCGACCTGTCGGCAATCGATGGTCCGCCGGCTTAAGTGCGTTTGCCGATACGCGACTCAGTGCCGTTGAGCAGCCGGCGAATGTTGTCACGGTGGCGCCAGAACAGGGTCAACGCCAGTACCAGAGCGAGCACGGCATAGTCGGGTTGGCCCGGTATCCACCAGGCATATACCGGTGCCAGTATGGCGCTCACCAGTGCCGCCAGTGACGAGAAGCGAAAAACCAGCGCCACCGCCAGCCAGGTAGCCACGAGCATTAACGCCAACAGCGGGCTGATAGCAGCAAATAGGCCCAGCGCCGTGGCCACACCCTTGCCACCGTGGAATCTGAAAAAAACCGGGAACAAATGACCCAGAAACGCAGCCAGTGCCGCCAGGCTGATCACCAGCGAATCGTTACTGAGCCAGCGCGCGGCCAGCACCGGAATTACGCCCTTTAACACGTCGCCGGCCAGAGTTAGGGCGGCGCCTGGTTTGCTGCCAAGGCGCAGCACGTTGGTAGCGCCTGGGTTACCCGAGCCCTCGTGGCGCGGGTCTGGCAGGCCGAGAAGCTTGCAAACCAGCACTGCGCTCGATATCGAGCCCACCAGGTAACCTAGGAGCGGGAAAATCAGGTAAACCATCAGACAGTCCGAGACAGGCGTTTTAAGACGCTGGCCGGGAAGTATAAACTGCACGGTGTCACATACTGTGGGGAACAGCGGTGGACATCATCTTTGTGCATGGCCTCGAGGTCGAGTGTGTCATCGGCGTGTGGGAATGGGAACGGCGCGTCACCCAGAAACTCATCATCGATCTTGACCTGGGTCGGGATATCGGTGCTGCTGCAGCCAGTGACGACCTTGACGACACCTTGAGCTACAAGGCTGTATCCAAGCGCGTGGCTGTGTACGTGCAGGAGACTCAGGCCCGGCTGGTCGAGAAGTTGGCCGAGGGTATCGCCTCTATCCTGCGCGAGGAGTTCGACGTGAACTGGTGCCGGGTACGCGTTACCAAGCGTGGTGCGGTCACTGGTGCCAGGGACGTTGGTGTCGAGATCGAACGCGGCAGTCGCTGAATGCGGCAGGTCGCCGTCAGCATTGGCAGCAACATCGATCGCGAACACAACGTTCGTACTGCCGTTCGGGCGCTACGCACCCGCTTTGACGGGGTCAGCTGTTCTCCGATCTACCGGAGTGAGGCGGTCGGCTTCGATGGGCCTCATTTTTTCAACTTGGTGGCGGCCTTTATGAGCGAGCTGTCAGTGTTGGAACTACTGGCTGGCCTGCGCGAGATAGAGTCCCGGCAGGGTCGGGCGCGGGCAGGTAACAGCTTCCATTCACGTCCGATCGATATCGACCTGCTGCTCTTTGGTGATGAGGTTCTCTATGGGCAGGGCTTGGACGTACCGCGTGGCGAAATACTCGACCACGCCCACGTGTTAAAACCACTAAGCGTCGTGCTGCCGGCTGGCCGCCATCCCATCAGTGGAGAATCCTACGCTGACTTGTGGTCGCAGGTAGCGGCCAAGAGCACGGCACTGCTCGAGGAAATCGAACTCAGCCTGGAATGAGCCCCGCGGGCTCGCATCAGGGTACGATGGAGCGGCCGCCATCAACGTTGATCACCTGGCCGGTTACGAATGGCGCGTCACGCAGCAAAAACAGTACGGTATAGGCGATGTCCCCAGGATTGCCGATACGCTGCAGCGGCGTGCGCGCCAGCAACTGCTCACGGGCCGTTTCGTTGGCCGAGTCTTCGGGCCAGAGGACGGCGCCCGGCGCCACCGCGTTGACGCGCACGTCAGGGGCGAGTTCGCGGGCGAGCGATCGGGTCAGCGATACCAGCCCGGCCTTGCTGGCTGCATACACCGGATGGTGCGCCAAAGCGCGCTCGGCATAGATATCAGTGATGTTAACGATGGCACCCCGGGTTCGTGCCAGCAGTGGGGCGCCCGCCTGGGCCAGAAAGAAGGGGGCTTTCAGGTTGACGCCGATTAGGTCCTGCCACTGTGCCTCGGTGGTCGCGCCCACCGGGGTGGGATAAAAACTTGAGGCATTATTGATGATGGCGTCCAGTTGCCCGAAGACTTCGTTTGCCTGGGCGATCAGCTTGCCCGGGCCAGCGGGGTCAAGCAGATCGACACTCGTCAGGTGCACAGAGTTGGTCCGCTCGCCCTGCAGTTCGGCCTGCAGTGCTAGCGCGTCGTCTTGCGAAGCATGGTAATGCAGCAGCACGTTCATACCCTCGCGGTGCAGGACACGCACGATGGCTGCGCCGAGGCGTCGGGCGGCGCCGGTGATCAGTACCACCTTGTTCTGTAGTGGCCGGGGAATAGTGCTCATGGCTGATCTCAGCAAAGCGGGATCGGAGCCCGCAGTTACAATGGCGCCATGGTACCAAGCCAGCGCTCCGGGGCGAACCACCGTGTCAACTGAGACCGTCGCGCACAGCGATTTACCTCTGCCAGTGCCCGCCGCGGCGGCGCTCAGTCATAGTGAGCGTGTTGCCGGGCACGTGCGGTGCTGCATTGAGGAGGCAGGCGGCGCGCTGCCTTTTGATCGCTACATGGAAACGGTGCTGTACCAGCCGCAACTGGGCTACTACGCTGCGGGTCTGCGCAAGTTCGGCCAGGCTGGTGATTTTGTCACGGCGCCCGAGCTGGGCATGCTGTTCGGACGCTGCCTGGCCCGTCAGTGCGCCCAGGTGCTGGACACCCTTACCGGCGGCACGCTGCTGGAGTTTGGTGCCGGCAGCGGTGCNNTGGCGGAGACACTGATTACNGAACTGGCGGCGCTCGATGCGCTGCCCGCGGAATANCTGNTGGTTGAGGTGAGCGCCGAGTTNCGTGACCGCCAGCAACAGCGCCTGAGNACTCTTTGNGCGCGTCANGGTGTGGCGTTGCGNTGGCTGGAGCANTTNCCCGCTGNGCCGGTCGAGGGGGTGATTCTCGCCAACGAGGTAGTCGATGCGTTTCCAGTGACNCGCTTCAGNCTGGNTGACGGCAAGGTGCTGCGCGCTGCGGTGTNCTGTGACGGTACAGCNTTTAANTGGGACTGGCTCGACGACCTCGACGCCAACGGTATGGAGGCCCAGTGNGCAGCACGCTACAACTTNCCCGANGGCTATACCAGCGAAACCAGTCCCCGCGGCGCAGCCTGGGTAAAGGCACTGGCCGCTTGCCTGCGCCAAGGGGTGCTGCTGGTGATCGANTANGGCTATCCGGCTGNCGAGTACTACCTGCCCGAGCGCNCCATGGGTACCCTGCGTTGTCACTACCAGCACCANGCCCACGATGACCCTTTGCTTTATCCGGGCCTGCAGGACATTACCAGCCACGTGGATTTCTCGGCGNTGGCNAGGGCGGGNCAGGTGGCNGGNCTTACGTTGCTCGGTTACGCCAGCCAGGAAGCTTTCCTGTTGTCGCTGGGGCTGCTGGAACTGGTGCCGCAGGNGNNGGATGAGCGCACGCGTCTGGCTGCAGCCCGGGAAGTAAAGNTGTTGACGATGCCGACCGAGATGGGTGAGTTGTGTAAAGTGCTGGCGTTGGGGCGGGGNATCGGGGAACCGCTCGTTGGNTTNGCCCTGAGCGACCGGACCCACAGCCTGTGATTGANNCGGCCCAGGCATTGTGGCTGGCCCTGGTCCAGGGGGTCACGGAGTTTTTGCCAATTTCGAGTGCCGCGCACCTGGTGCTGGTGCCGGAACTGCTGGGTTGGCCGGACCAGGGCCTGGCTTTTGACGTGGCGGTGCACGTGGGTACGCTGTTGGCAGTGGCCATCTGCNTGCGCCGTGATATCGCCGGCATCGTGACCGGNTGGTTGAGCCAGTGGGGTCCAGCTGGNGCCACNCCCGCAAGCCGCTTGGGNTGGCTGTTNATTCTAGCGACGNTNCCGGCGGTNCTGGTGGGCGCGNTGCTGAACGATGTGGTTGAGCAGATTCTNCGCAACCCACTGGTGATTGCTGCCGCAACCNTGGTGTTTGCGNTGTTCCTGTGGTGGGCCGACTGGCGCGTGCGCGGTCAGCGCCAACTTGGAGAGCTCACCGCCAGGGATGCCCTGGTCATCGGCATCGCGCAGGCGCTCGCCCTCATTCCCGGTGTTTCACGTTCAGGCATTACTATGACAGCCGGTCTGGCCCTGGGCCTTGGCCGCAAGGGGGCCGCGCGCTTTTCGTTCCTGCTGTCGGTGCCCGTCATTCTCGCCGCCGGTGTGCTGAAGGGNATAGANCTCGGCAGCAGTGCCGGGCCGGTCAACTGGGTCGCGTTCACACTGAGCATAGTGATGGCGTTCGCAAGCGCACTGGCTGTGATCGCGCTCTTTCTACGCTTCATCGAGCGCACCGGCATGTTGCCTTTCGTGCTCTATCGCCTTTTGCTGGGGGCGTTCTTGTTCGCTATTTTCTGGTAACGAATCAGGCACGGTTGCCATTGGCCCAGGCTTTTCGCACTGCGCGGATGGCCGTGAGGCGTCGCTGGTCCGCCTCCTTGCCCCGAGCCTTATCGGTCAGTGGGGAGCCTGCAAGGTCTGTAAGATCGATACTGCGCGCGGCCTCGCAGTACTGCTTGAGCAACTTACCCACAGGGTAGGGCTCGCTCGGTGCGGCGCCGCGGCCGTGGGCATCGGCTTGGCAGGCGAGAACGAACGGAGCCAGGCGTGCAGGGTTGCGCAGGACATCAAGCTTGCGCAGTAATTTGAGTACAGTCTCGGGCCGCAACTCCTGCAGCCGATGCATGAGCAAGTGCTGGCCCGTCACTGCAATGGCCACGGTGCGGTGGTCCTGGGGCACCCGCAGGCGATCACACAGAGCCTTTACTAGATCAACCCCACGCTGCTCGTGGGCGATGTGCCGCGGCCAGGCTTCCGCTGGAGTCGTACCTTTGCCAAGATCATGCACCAGCGCCGCAAAACGCACACGCGTGTCCGATGACAGGCGCGCGGCGCTCTCCAGTACTAGCAGAGTGTGGCAGCCGGCGTCACCTTCCGGGTGGTAAACCGCGGGCTGGGGTACGCCGAATAGCGCGTCGATCTCGGGGAAAACCCGGGCCAGCGCGCCACACTGGCGCAGCACGCTCAGGAACTCGGCTGGGGCTGGCCCGGCAAGCGCTTGCTGGGTCTCCTGCCAGGTGCGCTCGGCGACCAGGGCGTCGGTCTCGCCGCTTTCCACGATCTGCTTCATCAGTTGCAGGGTCTCGGGGGCCACACTGAAGCCTTGCGGCTTGAAGCGGGCGGCAAAGCGGGCGACCCGCAGCACCCGCAGAGGATCCTCGATGAAGGCCGGCGACACATGTCGCAAAACCCGCTGTTTCAGGTCAGCGGCACCGCCATGCGGATCAATCAGTTCGCCATTGGTGTTTTTCGCCATGGCGTTGATGGTGAGGTCGCGTCGTAGGAGGTCTTCCTCCAATGTGACATCCACCGGTGTTTCGGTGACGAAGCCGGTGTATCCAGGCCCGGTCTTACGCTCGCGTCGGGCGAGCGCATATTCCTCTTTGCTGTGCGGATGCAGAAAAACGGGGAAATCGCGACCCACCGGTTTGAACCCAAGTTTGGTCATCTGCGCGGCGCTCGCACCCACCACTACCCAGTCACGGTCACCCGCCGGGGCATCGAGTAGTGCGTCGCGCACTGCCCCGCCGACCAGGTAGCAATCTAGGTGTTCTGCAGGGTCGCTCATGGCTTAAGAGGTGAATTCATCGTTTTGATAAAAAATCAAAGGCAATTCTATGCTGGGCGTTGTACCGACGACAGTGCTCCCCTGTAAAAGACTCACAGGCCGGCCTGGGCAGCACTGCTTAAATGTCAGATCGGCGGCACAAAGTGCCTATTCCTGGCCCGCTGGCGCCCCTGCGATCTACCGTCAAGCAGTCGGTCTACAGGCTATTGTCGGGACTCCGCATAGCCGTTTGCAAAAAAAGGGGCCGTAGCCGGGGTTCTGAATTTCCCGTGACCAGTGATGCTGGCGCCTATACGGCTCTGTGTCCCTCGGATCGAGAGAGCGGCTGGTCCTCCTGTGCCTTGATTTTGGCTTAGGATGACAGTTGGCTTGATTAATGTTTGCACAGCAGCCCGTGTCGTGCTCTGATCCGTACCCAGGAATTTTGAGCCGTTTTCCTTGGTTAAGAGTCCGGCAATGACATCACAGGACTGTCTTTAAACTTTGTTGCTGAATCTCGATCTAACGCATACTGAAACCAAGCATGAACCAGGACCCGCTGTTACAACCTTACCGGATAAAGCACCTGCAGTTGCGTAATCGGATCATGTCGACCGCCCACGAGCCGGCGTATTCCGAGGGGGGCCTGCCCAAAGCCCGTTACCGGCTCTATCACGCGGAAAAAGCCAAAGGGGG
>PBTT01000090.1 GCA_002729195.1 Acidiferrobacteraceae bacterium | reverse complement strand
GAGCAACCTCCTGAGTTAAGGGTAACGCCCTATCCAGTGATAGTGTTCACTGGGATGACCAATCACGGCGCCCACTTCGGTGGGCGTCTCTATTTTCTGGAGCAACAACGGCTCAAGGCACAGGAACTGACCGTACGTGCTGAGACGCTGCACAACCTGTAAAGACGGTATCGATATGAAATATCTAATTGCTGTTGCGTTACTAGGCCCCGGTATTTCACCCCTGTAAGTGCTCTGGACCTGAGCCGGGGCACTTCGCCCGGCGGCGCAAGTTTTGTTCTTACCATTGATATTGCCAGCGGCTTTTTTGGAGACAAAGGCCATGGCTGGGAGAGAGTCTTGGGTTCTGGCCAGGCCTGGAAAATCACCATCGTTAGCAAGAGCACCGGTGCCCCAGTTCGGGCGGGCAGCAAGGCCGCCCGGGACAGAACAGCATCAGTTGCCGCTGGTATGGTGGATGTGCAGCGGGCGCCGGTCGCTGAAGGCCTGGTTGAGGGTGTTGGCATCCATGTATTCGAGCTCGCCGCCGGCCGGTACGCCGCGGGCCAGGCGGCTCACGGTCACAGCGTGCTCNTCCANCAGATCCGAGAGATAGTCGGCGGTCGCTTCTCCTTCCACCGTCAGGTTGGTGGCAAGGATCACCTCTTTGACCGGCTGCTCACCCAATATCTGCAGTAAACGCTCCACACCCAGTTGGTCCGGGCCAATACCGTCNAGCGGTGACAGGTGGCCCATGAGCACAAAGTAGAAGCCACCGTAGGCTCCAGCCTGCTCTATGGTGTCTAGGTCTGCCGGGGTTTCGAGCACGCACAGCAAGCCCGGGTCGCGCTTGCCCGAAGTGCAGATTGCGCACAGNTCTTCCTCGCTGAAGTTGTTGCAGCGCCGGCAGTGGTTGATGCTGGCAACCGCTTCGGTTAATGCATCGGCCAGTATCCGGCCACCCTCACGGTCGCGCTCAAGCAGGTGAAAAGCCATGCGCTGGGCCGTCTTCGGCCCCACGCCGGGCAGTCGCCGCAGCGCCTGCTTGAGNCGCTCGATTGCCTGGCCGTCAGCCATTGCTCACAGCGGCAGGTTGAGGCCGGGGATATTCATACCGGTCGCAAGACCTCCCATTTTTTCCTGCGTGGTCTTTTCTNCCCGCCGCACCGCGTCGTTGACCGCCGCAGCAACAAGATCCTCCAACACCTCTTTGTCATCCCCAACCAGGCTGTCGTCGATGCTGAGCCGGCGCACGTCGTAGCGGCAGGTCATTACTACCTCGACCAGGCCGCCACCGGCAGCGCCGGTCACCTCGATGGTGGCCAGCTCCTGCTGGGCTTCCTTCAGTTTCTCCTGCATGGCCTGGGCCTGCTTCATAATGTTTCCCAGTGGNCCTTTCATCTGCTATTTCCTTTCCTGTTTGCCGGGCCGGGCCGGACCGAGTCCGGTACCACCGTCGCGTCGAAACGCTCCATGATGTCCTTGACGACCGGATCGTCCATCAGCGTCTGGTAAGCCTTGGCCTTGGCTTCCTCGGCGTGTCGCTGCTGATTCTGGGCCGGAGTCTCGGGCGCATCCTCGGCACCGTCTACCACCTGCAGACGCACCGCTGTCGCGGCAAAGGCCGAGAGCACCTTCTCAATGGTCTTTTGCCGCGGCTTACTGTGCAGGTGTGCCAAACTCGGTTTGAGTGCCACCGTCAAAACATTGCCACTGAAGGTCTTGGGCGCGAGATTCATGGCGAGTTCGCGGCTCACTCCCTTAAGGCCTGACTTACCGACGAGTTCAGCCCAGATATCGGGGTCGGCCAGGTTATCGGCAACGATCGGGTTTGTCTCCTCGGCCGGTGGCGTGTCCGGAGCACTACTCTTGGCGGGTGTCGAATTACCGGTCGCTCGAGCGGCGCTAGGCGCCTCGGCGGTACGCCCGGCCCTGCTGTCGGGTTGTGGCGCTTTTCGCGCCACGGCCGGAGTGTTGTTCGGCCCATCGGACTCGGGCGAGAAAGTCAGCATGCGTAGCAGGGTCATTTCGAAGCCCGAAGCTGCATCGGGAGCAAGCGGTAGATCGCGTTTGCCGAAAAGGCCAATCTGGTAATAGAGCTGCACATCTTCCTCAGGCATGGTGCCGGCCAGTTCAACCACCAGCTCTGTATCGGCTTCCTTGGCACGGGCCGCATCAGGTGCCACCTGGTACAGTGACACGTCGTGTAGTACCAGCAGCAGGTCATCCAGCGCCGCCATGTAGTCCAGTGCCCGCTGTGCCATATCGGCGATGGTCTCGATCACGGTCACCGCATCCTTCGCTGCTAATGCCCGCAACAGAATCTCGACGTGGCGCCGCTCGATCATGCCGAGCATGTCACGCACCTCGTCGGCCGTAACCCGACCGTTGCCAAAAGCGATACCCTGGTCCAGCAGGCTGAGGGCATCGCGCATGCTGCCCGCCGCCACCCGGGCCAGGGTCGCCAGGCCCTGCTCATCGAACTCCAGGTTCTCGGCCTGCAGGATTTTCTCCAGTTGGCCGCTGATCTCATCAACCTGCAATGCCCGCAGGTTGAACTGCAGGCAGCGCGAGAGAATGGTCGGCGGCAACTTCTGCGGGTCGGTCGTCGCCAGCAGAAACTTGACATGCGGTGGCGGCTCTTCCAGGGTTTTCAGCAGTGCGTTAAAACTGTGCCCCGAGAGCATGTGTACCTCGTCTATGAGGTAGACCTTGTAACGGCCCTGGGTGGGGGCGTACTGAACGTTGTCCAGTATCTCGCGGGTATCGTCAACCCGGGTGCGAGAGGCTGCATCTATCTCCAGCAGGTCGATGAACCGGCCCTCGTCGACGGCGCTACAGACAGAGCACTCACCGCAGGGCTCGGCTGTGGGATCGGGGCCAGCCTGGCAATTCAGCGCCTTGGCCAGTAGCCGCGCCAGCGTGGTTTTACCCACACCCCGAGTGCCGGTAAAAAGAAACGCGTGGTGGACCCGGTTCTGGTCCAGCGCGCTGGTCAGTGCCGAGACTACGTGATCCTGGCCGACCACATCGGCAAAGTGCCGCGGCCGCCACTTGCGCGCGAGTGCCTGGTAGCTCATGAGTAAATCAGTTGGGACCCTGGAGCATTTCACCGCCGGCCGCTGGTGCACCAGCGGCAAAAATGGAGACGGCGCCAGCCAGCCCGGCCCCGGCACCCGAGTTGGCTGCTACGGCTGCTTCCTTCCGGACCTGACCGGGTTCACAACCTATCGCCACCGGGGAGGCCGACCGCCGCCGCCATAACTTTTTTGCCCGGGCAACAACCGCCTGGGCAGTAGATGATTCTATCACTGGCGCACCGGGGGCAGCCGCGCTGTCGCACCTATAGTTTGCGCAACAGGCAGCAACGGGCTGTAGCAACTTGGCCTCGGAAAAAGGGGCGCTCGAGAATACGATCAAGCGCAATAGTGCCGCCAGCGGACAACTGGCTAATCCGCGTAGCGAAACCAGCCTCGTGCCAGATGTCCCGGTGGATGGTGCAAGCAAATACCCCACCGGGTTTGAGCAGTCGCAGGATTTCATCGAGCGCCCCCGCACCGACGTGACCGTGGGTGAAGGTGCCACAGGAGATTGCCGCATCGTAAATCTGGTCGGGCAGATCAAGGTCGCCATTCAGGTTGGCCTTGATCAACTCCCGATAGAGCGCCTTTTGTGCGGCTACCGCCAGCATCTGCGGCGAGAAGTCCAGTCCGTCGATGGCGCTGAATCCGTGTGCAGCCAGATACTCACCCACCAGGCCGGTGCCGCAACCGACATCCAGCACCAGCGCAGTGCGGTCCTCCAGGGCCTCGGCCAGCAGCCCGGCAATCTCTGCCGGCCCGATGTATTGCAAGCCCTCTTCCAGGTGCTTATCGTAAGTGCTGGCCCAGTCGTGATAGAGCGCCAGCGCCTGGCGCGGGCTTTTGAGCGCGTAGGCCCGCTCGAGCAACTGTGCTGAGTTGCAGGAATCGATGTCCTTGTGCTCAGTCATTGGCCACACCGTTTAGTTATACCTGCCCCCGCGGGACACCCAAGTCACATAAAGACGATTAGTGGCAGCAGCGCTTCGCTGATGTAGAAGATGGTTCGGAAAATCGGCACGTTGCCGAGCACTGCCAGCATAATCAACCCAAGCAATACAAAGTTGCCATAGCGACCGTTGTAATAACGGTAGGCCTGGGACAGGCGGCGCGGCAGAAAATACGGCAGGATGTAATGACCATCCAGGGCACCGATCGGCAGCAGGTTGAACACCATCAGCAGCAGATTAATCTGGGCCAGGTAAACGAAAAATAGCCGCGGGCCGAGATCTGCTGACCCAATCAAACCGGCTTTCAGTGTCAGTAAATAGACATTGATGCTGAGCACGGCCAGCAGCAGATTCATACCCGGCCCAGCCGCAGCCACCAGCAGGTCGGCGTAGCGCGAGGTGAAGCGCCGTGGATCTGTCGGCACCGGGCGAGCGTAGCCAAAGCCGACAAAAACCACCATTAATAGTCCCATGGGATCGATATGGGCCAGCGGGTTGAGAGTTAGGCGCCCGGCCCGCTCAGCCGTGTCGTCACCGAAACGCTTCGCCACCCAGGCATGACCGTACTCGTGAAACGAAAGGGAGATCACAATGGCCGCCATGATCACGCAAAAAAGCAGCCATTGCCCCTGGCTAATCAGCTTTATCACAGAATTAACTCAAACAAAATAATAACTCCGGTAAAGGTTGCCCGGATACGGCCCTGCGCTAAGAGCCAGGGGGCGAATACCTCTGGTCGGCGTGGTATTTTACGCTGGTTTTTCCGGCAGACGCAGGCGGCCGCCTACAGCCATGTCGGTAACAGCCAGGCCAACCAGCGAACCCCCGGACAGGCCCAGGCCCGAGCACCACCGGTGGAAACCTTTAGCGTGTGGTTTTGTCACAGCTCTTTCAAACCAACCCCGGACCCGAGTATCCTTGGGTAAGCCCAGTTAGCCGAAGAAACCACCACTATGACTCAGCCCTGCATCATCACTGTCGCCATTACTGGCTCGGTGCCGCGCAAGAAAGACAACCCCGCGGTACCGATCTCAACCACCGAACAGGTTGAGTCCACGCATGCGGCCTTCGAGGCCGGGGCCAGCCTGGTACATGTACACGTGCGTGACGAAAATGAAGACTCTTCGTCGGATCCGGATCGCTTCGCTGCCGTACAAGAAGGCATCAAACAGCATTGCCCGGGCATCATCATCCAGTTCTCAACTGGCGGCCGTGGCCGCGCGGCGGATCAGCGAGGATCGATGCTGTACCTCAAACCCGACATGGCCTCATTGGCAACCGGCTCAGTGAACTTTCCCGGCATGATTTACGAAAACCATCCGGAACTGGTCGAGGATCTGGCCACACGCATGCTCGAGCACCGGATCAAACCCGAGATCGAGGTATTTGACCTGGCCATGCTGTACTCAGCTGTACGGCTGGCTGAGAAGGGCCTGCTGCAATCCCCGCTTCATGTCCAGTTCGTAATGGGCGTGCCCAACGCCCTGCCGGTGCGCCGTGAGATACTGGATTTTGAACTCGCGCAACTAAAAACCCTGCTGCCGACTGCCACCTGGACCGTCGCCGGGGTGGGCCGCGGCCAACTTGACGCAAATCACTGGGCACTGGAGCTGGGTGGCCACTGCCGCACCGGACTCGAGGACAACTTGCGCTTTGACGGCTCCCGCTTGGCCAGCAGCAACGCCGAACTGGTTGCGCGAGTAGCTGAATTATGTGTGGACTACGGGCGTCACCCGGCCTCTGTAACCGAAGCGCGGCAAATACTCGGGCTGTAAGCTGAACTCACTCCAGCGTCAGTTCTGCCACCAGGGGTAGGTGGTCCGAGGCCTGCCGAGCCAACTTGAGCCGTGATGCCATTAGGTGTTCTAACTCCACATTGCCCCGAACATAGACGCCATCTAGCGGTCGTACCGGAGCATAAGCGGGAAAGGTCTTCGGTGTCTGTCGGCTGCCCCGAAAACCAGCTGGGCCCAACACCTTCCGCCCCAGCGTTCCCCAGATATCGTTCAGATCGCCGGCTACCAGCGCGGGTGTATCACGAGCGACCCGCCGGAAACGGGCGCTGGCAATAAACCTGCGCAATTGCATGCGCCGCTCTATGCCCGACAGGCCCAGGTGCATGTTGAATAGATGCAGCGTACGAGTGCGCCCATCATCTTCATGGCCGTCTTTCACGACCAAGCGCAACCGCGCATGAAGTGCGCTACGACGCTTCTTGGGCGGGATCGTCAGGTTCAAGTTCTCTTGGTCGTGCAGCACCCAGCGACTGAGAATAGCGTTGCCGTATGCACCGCCGCTACGAAGTCGGACGTTGGGCAGCCACAACCGGTGTGGCAGGTCGACCAGCTCGGCGAGCACATCTACCTGCCGATCCCGGGTCGACCCGCGCGCGCGGTATCCCACCTCCTGCAACAGCACGATGTCCGGCTGGTAGTGGCAGATCACCTCCGCCACCCGAACCGGGTCGTAACGGCGGTCTACTCCGCCGAGACACTTGTGTACGTTGTAGGTGACTACCCTGATTTTCACGATACAATCGAGCCTAACGCAGGTGCGGATACACCGTTGGCATTTTATGGCAAACCAGCCAACTGCGGGGCCTTTCACCCGTTCCCATTGCCGCTGAATATCCAGTTATGAACAGACTAGGGCGCACTATTGCTTGGTGGGCTATCCTGGCTGCAGGATTGCTGGCGGGTAACCGGGCTGCACCTGCCGTGGGCCCGGCCAGCTCCGCTACCCTGCTGGCACCGTTCTCTGCTACCTACCAGGTGAGTTACTCTGGCTTGCCGGCTCAGCGCACCGTGATACTGGATCGCCAGGCCGACCACTACGCGCTGACCGCGGTCACCCGCTTGACCGGGGTGGCGGCACTGGTGGGGTTTGGCCCGGTTACCGAGCGATCGCGGTTCGAGGTGCACGACGGCATCATTCGGCCGCTTCTCTACACGGCCGGAGAGGAACAGGCTAACCCCGATCACGATATCCGCATCGAGTTCGACTGGAGCGCCGAGATCAGCCGAGGCTTTGCCAAAGGTGCCGACTACAGTTTCCCCATAGAGGCGGGTGTACAGGACCCGCTCAGCTTCGAACTGATGGCCCGGCTCGACATCGCTGGCGGCAACCGCGAACCAATCTACACCGTACACGAGGGCTATCAGTTGCGACCCTACCGGTTTCTCGAACAGGGCCCGGATACTTTGTGGATAAAAGGACAAAATATCGACACCGTTCGTTACCTGATCGACCGCCAGAGCAGACGCCAGCTCTACTATTGGCTGGCCCCGACTGCCGACTACCTTGCCGTACAACTGCGCCAGGTTCAAAAAGGCAAGGTCAAATCGACGGTGTTGCTGCTCCACAGTTCGCTGTGGCCGTAACCACATTGATTCGTTTTATATTTCGCGGTGACTAAATAATCGCCACTAGCCAGATTCGACACCAACCCGATACCAAACCATGACTACGCGCAGCCCGGCGCCTAGCGCCGCTTCCCCTACCGGCGACCCGTGGCTACTCACGCCCGGGCCGCTAACCACTTCAACCCCCGTGAAGCAGGCAATGCTGCACGACTATGGCTCCCGGGACAGGCAATTCATAGAGCTTAACCGACAGATCCGTCAGCGACTGGTCGCCATAGTAGGCGGCAGCGGTAACTACACCTGCGTGCCGTTGCAAGGCAGCGGGACCTTCGCAGTCGAGGCCATGCTCATCACGCTAGTCCCCAGGGATGGCAAGGTACTGCTGCTGATCAATGGCGCCTACGGTGAGCGGATGGCCCGGATCTGCGCATACCACCAGCGCGCCTTCGAGGTACAGACTTGGCCCGAGGACCAGCCGGTTGACCCCGCCCAGGTCGAGGCAAAGTTGAGCGCGCAACTCGACATCAGCCATATTGCCATCGTTCACTGTGAGACCACCTCCGGCATACTGAATCCGGTGAGCACCGTCGCCGACGTGGTGCAACGTGCCGGGCGCCGTCTGTTGATAGATGCCATGAGCGCCTTTGGAGCCCTGCCCCTCGACGTCGCAACAACCCCGTTCGACGCCGTGGTTGCCTCCAGCAACAAGTGCCTGGAGGGCTCGCCGGGTATGGGTTTCTGCATTGTCCGCGAGAGCGCTCTCGCCAATGCCGGCGGCAACTCGGACAGCCTGGTGCTGGACCTGGTGGACCAGTGGCAGGCCATGGAATCCAACAACCAATGGCGCTTCACCCCGCCAACCCATTGCATCCTGGCCCTGGGCCAGGCGTTGGACGAATTCGATTTTGAAGGTGGCGTGACAGGCCGCGGCGGCCGTTACCGGGCCAACTGCCAGGCGCTGGTGGCCGGCATGCGCGAACTGGGCTTCAAAACTTTGCTGCCGGATGCGCTGCAGGCACCGATAATCGTCACTTTTCACATGCCCGCTGACCCGAACTTTGATTTCGCACTTTTCTACGATCAGTTGCGCGCCCGCGGCTTTGTCATCTACCCTGGCAAATTGACGGTAGCCGACTCTTTTCGCATCGGCTGCATTGGCCGCATTGGGCGAACCGAGATTGATAGCGCGCTTGCCGCCGTGCGCCAGACGCTTGAGCAGATGGGTGTAGGCGAATGCGGCCCCGGCAGGTGATTCCTGTTCAGCATACTTTCGGACCAGGCCAGTACAAACCAGATAGCCATTGCATTGCTGCAACCCCGACACTATCGGCCGCAGCCGGTGCTTGCCACAAACAGACCCAGCAAGGAGATAACGATGAGTATCAGATCCGATTATGTGTACCGCCGCGAGTATCGGGGCAAAGTAAAAGGTATGGTGCTTGACTGGAGCGGCACTACGGCGGATGCCTACGTCATCGCGCCGGCAGTCGTTTTCGTTCAGGTCTTCAAGAACCAGGGCGTAGAAATCAGCATGCCTGAAGCCCGCGGCCCAATGGGCTTGCGCAAAGATCTGCACATCAAGGCCCTGACCGAGGAGCCAGAGATCCGCGACCGCTGGCAAGGCGTGCACGGCAGTTACCCGGACCAGGCCGACGTCGATCGAATGTTTGCCGACTTCGTGCCCTTGCAACTCGACTGCCTGCGCGACTACACCACTTTGTTACCGCATGTTGCCGAAGTTACCCAGAGCCTGCAAAAACAGGGTATCAAGATCGGCAGCTCGACCGGTTTCGTACGCAGCATGGTCGACATTCTCGAGGCCGACGCTAAGACACAAGGCTATGTGCCCGATGCCTCGGTCGCCGGTGACGAGGTGATCAACGGTGCCAGGCCGAAACCCTTTATGGTCTACCGCAACCTCGACCTGATGAACGTGCACCCGATCCAGTCGGTAGTCAAGGTCGACGACACGGTCTCGGGTATTGGTGAGGCGCTGGAGGCAGGCTGCTGGGGCGTGGGCATTGCCCGTTACAGCAATTACATGGATGTCGACACACTGGCACAAGGTGAGAGCCTGTCAGAGGCGGAGATCGGCCGGCGTCTTACCTACACCCGGGAGAAGTTACGCCAGGCCGGTGCGCACTACGTTATCGACACCTTCGACCAGCTACCCGACGTGATCAAGGACGTCAATGTGCGATTGGGCTGCGGCGAACGCCCCTGAACCGCTCTATCGTGCACCCCGACCCTCCCGGATCAACCGGCCAGGGGCTGCCCCTTAACGCAGATTTTTTCCTCCTGCACGGTCTTGTTTAGCAGACTGACGCAGGCATACAGGGCGCGCAAGGCCGGCACTTCCACATCCGTGATCTGCGCCAGTTCGATCACCGCACCCAGCATCCCATCGATTTCCAGAGGCTTGCCAACCTCCACATCCTGCAGCATAGAGGTCTTGTGCTTACCCACCCCCTCGGCCCCGGCTATGCGCCGGTCAATCGTGACCCGGAAACTCGAGCCCAGCCGGTGAGCTATGTTCTGGGCCTCGGTCATCATGGTGACCGCCAGTTCTCTGGTCAACGGAAACTGGCAGATATCCACCAGGGTGGAGTGCGACAGCACGCTGATCGGATTGAAGGTGAGGTTACCCCACAACTTGAGCCAGATCTCCGAGCGGATATCATCGAGGACGCGGGATTTGAAACCGGCCGCGGAAAAAATCGTCGAGATATTCTCGAGCCGGTCGCTGACGCGGCCGTCGATTTCGCCCACTGGGAAGCGGTTGCCTTCCACATGCCGGATGACCCCGGGCTCCGCGATACTGGCTGCCGGGTAGGCAATACAACCGATCAGCCGATCCGGGTCGATGCGGTTGAACAGCACACCGCCGGGGTCAACGGTTTCGACAACCCGATTTGAAAAATCTCCTGGCAATTTCTGAAAATACCACCAGGGGATGCCGTTTTGCAGCGTCACCAGCGTTGTATCGGGACCAAACAGACTGGCAAGATCCTCGACCACCGCTGTGATCTGGTGGGCCTTGAGCGCTAGCAGAACCATGTCCTGGGGTCCACAGTCCGGGATTCGATCGGTGGCCAGCAGGTTAGTGGCGGCCAACTCCCCTTCTTTCTCTACCAGCCTCAAGCCATTGGCCTTAATCGCTGCAAGGTGTGGGCCACGCGCAATTACCGACACCTCGTTGCCAGCATTTGCCAGCCGCACGGCCATGTAGCCACCGATAGCGCCCGCTCCTACAACACATATTTTCATAGCTGATCCCTTGCTTGATATTACTTACTCACCGATGGCTATCAGGTGTTGACGTCTTCCGAACCGACCGCGCCTGCTTCGCGCAGTCCGGATATCTCCCCGGTACTGTAGCCCAGCACCTGTTGCAGGATCTCCGTCGTATGCTCGCCCAGCAGCGGAGACCGCTTTACCTCGGACGGTGAGTTGGAGAGTTTGACCGGGTTGCCCACTGTCAGATACTTGCCTCGCGTAGGGTGGTCCACTTCGACGATTGTGCCGGTGTCGCGCAAAGATGCCTCCTCGCTCAACTCCTGCATCGAGAGAATCGGGCCAACCGGAATATCGAGCGGATTGCAGATATCCATTACTTCATACTTGGTTTTGCTCATGGTCCATTGTTCTATCGCATCGAACACTTCGTTAAGCCGGGGCAAACGCGCCGGGGGGGTAGAGAAATCCGGGTCCTCTTTCCACTCAGGCCGGCCGATAACATCACAGATGTTTTTCCACACAGCAGCCTGCGTGATGAAGTAAGTATAGGCATTGGGATCGGTTTGCCAGCCCTTGCACTTCAATATACGCCCAGGCTGGCCGCCGCCCGAGTCGTTGCCGGCCCGGGGGGTGGCGTCACCAAATTCGATACCCTCGCCAAACTGGGAATATTCTGTGAGCGGGCCATGCTGCAAGCGCTGCTGGTCGCGCAGTTTGACCCGGCACAGATTGAGTACCCCATCCTGCATGGCCGCGTGCACCCGTTGGCCTTTGCCTGATTTTTCTCGATGATAGAGCGCTGTCACAATGCCTAAGGCCAAATTCAAGCCGGTACCTGAGTCACCAATCTGCGCACCGGTGACCAGTGGCAGGTTGTCCAAGAACCCTGTAGTGGAGCTGGCACCGCCGGCACACTGGGCCACGTTCTCATACACCTTGCACTGTGCATACGGACCGGGGCCAAAACCCTTGACCGACGCATAAATCATCCGCGGGTTGATCTCCTGGATACGCTCCCAGGAAAACCCCATCCGGTCCAGTGCCCCGGGCGCAAAATTTTCCACCATCACATCACATTCCTCGATCAGGCGGGTGAAGATTTCCTTGCCCTTCTCATCCTTGGTGTTGAGTGTGATGCTGCGCTTGTTGTGATTGAGCATGGTGAAGTAGAGGCTGTCGACGTCCGGGATATCGCGTAGTTGGCCGCGGGTTGCGTCGCCAACACCCGGGCGCTCGACCTTGATCACGTCGGCACCAAACCACGCCAGCAACTGAGTACAAGTAGGCCCGGACTGCACGTGGGTCATGTCCAGAACGCGAACACCTTCAAGAGCTTTCATCAAACTATCTCCGTTTTGTTTTTCCTAATATCGAATCCGCACCGATTTTGTTTGTCGCTGCACAGGTTCTGCTGTTTGTTAAGCTACTCCAAATAATCCACATTCTGTTCAACATGCTCTGCCAAACGTAGCGCGTGATCCCGGACCAGCATCTCGGCCTGCTCGGTCTCGCGTTTTTCGATGGCCTCTATGATCCTGGCATGATCGATCACCGACCGGCTGATCCGATCCCCATCTTTGATAGTGCGCACTCGTATCGCCCGCATGTGCACGAACAGGCTGTCGGCCATATCGGCCAGCAGGTTGCTCTTCGCCAACGCGACGATGGCTTGATGAAAATGGATGTTAGTTTCCGAATACTCATCAATTTGGGTAGCGTCGCCTGGATCTGCATAACGTTTAACCACGGCCCGCAAGCCGGCTATCTCCTCGTCACTTGCCCGCAGGGTCGCGAGCCGGGCCGCCATACTTTCGATGGCAGCCCACGCATATATGATCTCAAGAATTTCGACCTTGGTCTTGCGCACCACAAAAGCGCCTCTGCGAGGTATGGTGCTGACCAGTCCGGCCTGTTCCAGCCGCGATATCGCTTCGCGCACCGGGGTCCGACTTACGCCCAGATCCTCGGCGAGTTTTCTCTCATCCAGCCTGGATGGACCCTCACCCGAGTAGATGTCCATCGTCGCGACCGCTTCTTTCAGTCGGCGGTAGACCTTTTCTTTCAGTGCCCGTTCGCTGACGATTGGTTTCACATTCAGTGACATCGGCTGCTGCTCCAGGGGCTTGACCTATTGGGGACAGCGCCTGTTGCAGCGCGCTTAATTTTGGCTCACCGGTATTATGGTCAACTCTGGTATACAATATACCAGAAAAATAGCAACCCGCAAGCATTTCCAACCGATTTCCGGGCACACTTGGGGCCCGGACCCTCCCGCCTACCCGGAGCTGCACTGTGTCGTACCGACCAGGGCTCTCGCTGCCCGCCTGGCCTTCCCAGCACGCGCAGCGGCAAACCAACACAGAGACTCGCTGATGAAAGCCTACAAAAACCCAGATTTTCTCGACAGCCCCGATGCTCGCCTGCTCCGGATCGTTTCCGAGTACGTCGAGCCTGCCAGCCGTTTCGCCCACCACGACATTGAGGACACCATCGTTTTCATGGGCTCAGCCCGCATCGCTGGCGGTGAAGGTGCACTCGATACCGGCCAGTCACTCGACAACGGTGATCCGGAGGTCACGCATCAGCGTAAGATGGCCGCGTACTACGATGCCTGTCGGGATTTGGCTTTTCGCCTGACCCAGTGGTCAAAAGATCTACCCCAGGATCACCGCCGTTTCGTAATCTGTTCCGGAGGTGGCCCCGGCATTATGGAAGCAGCTAACCGCGGCGCCTCCGATGCCGCCGGCATCAATGTTGGCCTGGGTATCTCGTTGCCCAACGAACAGGAGAATAACCCCTATATCACCCGGGAACTGTCGCTGGAGTTCCACTACTTCTTTATGCGCAAGTTCTGGTTTGCCTACCTGGCCAAGGCCGTGATCCTGTTTCCCGGGGGTTTTGGCACGCTGGACGAACTGTTTGAAATACTCACGCTGGTACAAACTGGCAAGGTTCGAAAACACCTGCCGCTGGTGTTGTTTGGCAGTGATTACTGGAACCGCGTGATCAATTTTGAGGCACTGATCGACTACGGCACCATCTCCAGAAAAGATCTCGACCTCTTCCTGCTGACCGACTCGGTCGACGAAGCGTTCACTTACCTGACCGTGCAACTGTCACGCTACGGGGTCAAGGAACCCGGCGCCACACTGTGAGGGGTGATTTCCGGCCCACAGACAATACTATTCAGGCCCAGAGTTATTAAAACTGCACCCCCGGGGGGGAAGAGGCAGGCCACCGGTCGCCCTACAGGTCACTGGCATGAGTAGTTGCGGGGCGATTCTCGGTAATGGGAGCGATGGGACAGGTTGGTTATAGTCCCCACATGCACTCACGCTTTGACCCTGACAGCCTGTGGGTCTGACCCAACAAAAGACTGGTTGCATGACGCTTCACCCTGAAAATCAGACGCGTAAGGGCGGCCGCTCTGCCCGCCGGGCAGCCCGGGTGAACGCACCTATCATTCATCGGCCGCCCCTGGTGCCGAACGTACCAGTCTACGAAGTTGCCAACGCTGAAGGCATCGAACAGATTCATGATCTTGCTATGCGTATTGTGGAAAACATCGGCGTTGATTTCCGTGATGCCGAATCACTCGGGATCTGGAAGCAAACCGATGCCCAGATTCAAGACCAACGGGTCCGGGTCAGTCGCGATACGCTGATGGCGCTGGTCGACCGGGCGCCCTCGGAGTACGTGCACCACGCACGCAACCCAGAGCGCACGGTGACCGTCGGTGGCCGTTCAATGGTGGTGTCGCCGACTTATGGCCCCGCTTATATCTATGATCTGGAGGGAAAACGCCGGTTGGCCCAACTAGAAGACCTGCACAATCTACAAAAACTCAACCACATGGCCGCCAGTGTCCATATCGCCGGTGGACCGATCGTCGAGCCGATGGATATCCCCGTGCCCCACCGGCACCTGTATATGACCTACAGCGGGTTTAAGTACTCGGACAAACCGATCATCGGCAACGTTACTGCCCGCGAACGCGCCGAGGATACGATCGAGCTGTGCAAGATCGTTTTTGGCGAGGATTTTGCCACCAATAACTGCTGTACGACATCGCTGATTAACGCCAATTCGCCGCTGGTGTGGGATGCCACTATGCTCGACGCACTCAAGGTTTAT
>PBTT01000089.1 GCA_002729195.1 Acidiferrobacteraceae bacterium | reverse complement strand
ATTTCTCCGATTGCCATGGAAGAAGGTCTGCGCTTCGCTATCCGCGAAGGCGGCCGTACCGTTGGCGCCGGGGTGGTGGCAAAGATTCTGGAATGAGGTAACGGCCCGTTTGATACTACCTGGACCAAGTAATGGCAGCTAACGTCAGCAATCAAAAAATACGAATTCGCCTAAAGGCCTTTGATCATAAAATGATCGATCGCTCGGCGGAAGAAATCGTTGACACCGCACGCCGCACGGGTGCGGTGGTGCGTGGCCCGATTCCGCTACCCACACGCAAGGAGCGGTTCAACCTGCTGCGGTCCCCGCACAAGTACAAGGATTCGCGTGACCAACTTGAGATCCGCATACACAAGCGGATTCTGGATATTATGGAGCCCACCGACAAGACCGTAGATGCACTGATGAAGCTCGATCTTGCGGCAGGTGTGGACGTCGAAATCAAACTGGGCTAAGGCTTCACGGCCGTAGAACGAGAAAAGACACGGAGCTAATCGAGATGTCGTTAGGACTGATCGGGAAAAAAGTTGGCATGACTCGGGTCTTCGATGAGGATGGCCGTTCTGCCCCAGTTACAGTGGTTGAGGTAGAGCCCAACCGGGTAACCCAGGTGAAAACCGATGAGCGCGATGGTTATGCTGCTTTGCAGGTGACCACCGGGTCGCGGCGCCCGGGTCGCGTGACCCGGGCCCAGCAGGGGCACTACGCCAGGGCCAGTACCGAGCCTGGCCGGGGCCTGTGGGAGTTCCGGGTCGATCCGGGCATCGCCACGCAATACGAGGCCGGCTCCAGCATCACGGTTGACCTTTTTGAAGTCGGCCAGGCAGTCGACGTGCGCGGTACCACCATTGGTCGGGGTTTCGCCGGCGTGATGCGCCGCCACGGGTTTAGCGGCGGGCGTGCAACCCATGGCAACTCCAAAGCCCACCGTAAGCCGGGTTCGATCGGGCAGAACCAGGATCCTGGCCGCGTTTTCAAGGGTAAGAAGATGGCTGGCCACATGGGCAACGTGACCCGGGTACAGCAAAACCTGAAAGTGGTCCGCGTCGACAGTGAACGCAACCTGGTTCTAATCCGTGGTTCGGTGCCTGGCCCTCGCGGGCTTGACGTGGTTATTCAGCCGTCGGTCAAGAGCCGGCCGACTGGCGACAACTGATCAGGGAAGAGAACAGTGGAACTTGCAGTAGTCAAACTGGACGGCTCGACAGACAGTCGGTTGAGCGTTGCCGACAATGTTTTCAGCGTCGATTTCAAGGAGCCACTAGTACACCAGGTGGTCACTGCCTACCTCTCCGGTGGCCGTGCCGGAACCAGTTCCCAGAAGAACCGATCCGATGTGCGTGGCGGCGGTAGCAAGCCCTGGCGCCAGAAGGGTACTGGTCGGGCCCGAGCCGGCACCATCCGCAGTCCGCTGTTTCGGGGCGGTGGCAGGACATTTCCGTCGTCCAATCGCAGTTACGCCCAGAAGGTCAACCGCAAGATGTACCGCAGTGCGGTTTGCTCGATTTTGTCGGAATTGGCCCGCCAGGACAGGCTGTGGGTGTGCGATGAAATCCAGATAGATGAGCCGAAAACTGCACGCATGGCCAACATCCTGGCACAACTTGGCCTGGCAGGGCGCACTCTGGTTGTGACCGGCGACTACCATCCACACGTGACCCTGGCGTCCCGTAACTTGGTGAATGTCGCAGTGCTCGAGGCCGCCGAACTCGACCCGGTCAGCTTAGTAGGCAGCGAGACTGTACTTTTCACCACCGAGGCGCTGCGTAAGGTGGAAGAGTCGCTGCAATGAACGCAGAGCGTATGCATCAGATCATTCTCCGACCCATCATCTCGGAGAAGAGCACAATGACAGCAGAAAAACATCGCCAGGTTGTCTTCGAGGTGCTGGCCGATGCCACCAAGGCAGAGGTTCGGCAGGCCGTGGAGGCACTTTTCAGTGTCAGCGTGGAGGGCGTCCAGGTGATAAACGTGCGCGGCAAGGTCAAGCGATTCGGCCGCACCCCGGGCAAGCGGCGTAACTGGAAAAAAGCCTACGTTCGCTTGGCCAAAGGCCATGATCTCGATTTCCTGGGCGCTGGCGCTTGAGCCGCGCCGGTAGAAAGCGAAGAGGAAGCATCTGATGGCAGTCGTAAAGCAAAAGCCAACTTCTCCGGGACGCAGGGGCATGGTTCGCGTGGTGACCCCCGGCCTGCACAAGGGTAAGCCGCACGCCGCCTTGGTGGAGTCGAAAAACGCCATCAGCGGTCGCAATAACGCCGGCCGAATCACCGTTCGACATCGCGGTGGTGGACACAAGCGCCATTACCGGCTTATCGATTTTGTTCGCAACAAGGACGGCATCCCGGCGAAGGTCGAGCGTATCGAGTACGACCCCAACCGCAGCGCCCATATTGCGCTGGTATTGTACGCGGACGGCGAGCGGCGCTACATCATCGCACCCCGAGGTTTGGTAGTTGGTGCTGCGGTTCAATCGGGGGCCGACTCGCCCATTCGATCCGGCAACACACTACCACTTAAAAACATCCCGGTTGGCACTGTAGTGCATTGCGTGGAACTCAAACCTGGCAAGGGCGCGCAATTGGCTCGTTCGGCCGGGGCCTCGGTGCAGTATCTGGGCCGGGAAGGCAGTTACGCCCTGATGCGGTTGCGCTCGGGTGAGACCCGCCGAGTGCGCGTCGACTGCCGTGCGACCATCGGCGAAGTTGGAAACACGGAGAATTCGCTGCGCAAGCTGGGCAAGGCCGGTGCAAAACGTTGGCGCGGTATTCGGCCTACGGTCCGGGGTGTGGCCATGAACCCCGTCGACCATCCGCATGGCGGCGGTGAAGGGCGTACCTCAGGTGGACGTGACCCGGTCACCCCGTGGGGGGTGCCCACCAAGGGTTACCGGACCCGGCGTAACAAACGTACTAACTCGATGATCATTCGCAGACGGAAGAAGTAGCCATGCCCCGTTCGGTCAAAAAAGGTCCCTTCGTGGATCACCATCTGTGGTCCAAAGTGACCAAGGCAAAGGAAGAAGGCTCGCGCAGGCCGATCAAGACCTGGTCGCGGCGGTCGATGATCATGCCGGAGTTCGTCGGTCTCACCATCGCGGTGCACAACGGGCGTCAGCACGTACCGTTGTTGATCACCGAAAATATGGTTGGCCACAAGCTCGGCGAGTTTGCCGTTACCCGTACCTTCCGCGGGCACGCGGCTGATCGCAAGGTCAGTTAGAACGGCAGGAGGCAGCGAAGATGGAAGCCAGAGCGGTAGCAAAGTACGTGCGTGTCTCACCGCAGAAATGCCGACTGATTGCAGACCAGGTCAGAAGGTTGCCGGTGGGTCAGGCGCTCGAATTGCTGCAGTTCAGTCCGCGTAAGGCAGCCGGCTTGATACGTAAAGTGCTCGAATCAGCCGTTGCCAATGCCGAGCATAACGAGGGGGCCGATATAGACGAGTTGCGAGTGAGCCGGGTGATGGTAGATGAGGGTCCGGTACTTAAGCGTTGGCGGCCGCGGGCCAAGGGCCGCGCAACTCCGATTATCAAGCGGACCAGTCATATCACTGTGAGCGTCAGCGACGCCGGATCAGGGGGCAACTAGCAGATGGGCCAGAAAATTCATCCGAACGGGTTTCGCCTGGGCGTTATTCGGGATTGGGACGCAAAATGGTTTGCGACAGGCAAGACCTACGCACGAAACCTGGTCGCCGACCAGCATATCCGAAACTTTTTGCGCAAACGGTTGGCTAATGCGGCGGTCAGTCGAATCGAGCTGGTTCGCGCCGGCGAGACGCTGAATGTCACTATCCACACAGCCCGGCCTGGCATAGTAATCGGCAAGAAAGGCGAGGACATCGAGAAGTTGCGCCACCAGGTTTTGGTTATGAACAACAACGTCCCAGTCCAAATTGCAGTAGAGGAAATTCGCAAACCAGAACTCGACGCATTGTTAGTTGCCGAAAACGTTTGCCAGCAACTCGAAAAACGGATCATGTTTCGCCGGGCTATGAAGCGGGCGGTGCAGAACACCATGCGCTTGGGCGCCAAAGGCGTCAAAGTTATGGTGGCAGGGCGTTTGAACGGCGCTGAAATTGCCCGCACCGAGTGGTACCGTGAAGGCCGGGTGCCCCTACACACCTTGCGGGCAGATGTCGATTACGGGTTTGCTGAAGCCAAAACTACCTACGGTGTGATCGGCGTTAAGGTGTGGGTGTTCAAAGGTGAGGTAATGGCTACAAAAGACGAAACCAAGAAGATGGCGGGCCCCCGTGCCGAGGCCACCGTTTGAAGGTAGATCAGTATGCTGCAACCTAAAAGAACCAAATACCGGAAACAACAGAAAGGTCGCAACCGTGGCCTGGCCATTCGTGGCAGCCGGGTAAGTTTTGGCGATTTTGGGCTCAAGAGCACTGGCCGGGGTCGTTTAACATCTCGCCAGATAGAGGCCGCTCGACGCGCCATCAACCGCCACGTCAAACGCGGTGCGCGGGTATGGATCCGGGTGTTTCCGGACAAGCCGGTATCAAAAAAGCCGCTTGAAGTGCGCATGGGCAAAGGCAAGGGTAACCCGGAATACTGGGTTGCGCTGGTCCAGCCCGGAACGGTGCTGTACGAGATCCAGGGGGTGGAGGAGCCGCTTGCACGCGAGGCGTTTCGCCTCGCTAGTGCCAAGTTGCCCGTGGCGACCACCTTCGTCAGACGACAGGCAGCATGACATGGCAGAGAAGAAGGTAAATGAATTGGACGCCAAGGAGCTAGAGACCGAGTTGGTCGAGTTGCGCAAAGAACAGTTCAACCTGCGGATGCAACGTGGTACCGGGCAACTTGCCAACCCGGCTCGCTTTAAGATTGTGCGCCGACAGATTGCCAGGGTCAAAACACGTATCAACGAGATTGCAAGGGCTGCCTCATGAACGAAGACACGACGAAGCAGCCTGCCGCTAGCCGCAGGACGGTACAGGGCAGGATCGAAAAAACAAAGATGGATAAAACCATCACCGTGTTGGTGGAGCGCCAGTTGCCTCACCCGCTCTACAAGAAGTACATCCGCCGTTCGACCAGGTTGCACGCCCACGATGAGAAAAACGAATGTCGTGAAGGCGATACCGTGCTGATTGAGGAGTCTCGACCACTATCCAAGTTGAAGAGTTGGCGCCTGGTTCGTATTTTGGAACGGGCCGATGTAGGAAACTGAGGAACCAGGAACAAGAACGAAGATGATTCAGGTGCAGACCAATCTGGATGTTGCTGACAACAGCGGCGCCCGCCGGGTCCAGTGCATAAAGGTGCTGGGTGGATCCAGGCGGCGTTATGCAGGGATAGGCGACATCATCAAGATCAGCATCAAGGAAGCGATCCCGAACAGTCGTGTGAAAAAAGGCGACCTGTTCCACGCCGTGGTGGTGCGGACCCGGCAAGGTGTACGGCGGCCAGACGGCTCGCTGATCCGTTTTGACCGCAATGCCGCGGTGCTGCTGGACGCCCAGCACCAGCCTGTGGGGACGCGTATTTTCGGACCCGTGACGCGGGAGCTTCGTTCGGCGCGGTTTATGCGAATTATTTCGTTGGCGCCAGAAGTATTGTGAGATAGGCACGATGAAAAAGATCAAGAAAGGTGATGACGTCGTGGTGCTTGCGGGACGCGACAAAGGTAAGCGTGGCACCGTCCTCAGGGTGTTAGCGAAAGGTAAGGTACTGGTGGATGGCGTCAACGTGGTCAAAAAGCATGTCCGTCCCAATCCTAACAAGGGCGAGACAGGCGGCATCATCGAAAAGGAAGCGCCTGTAGATCTATCCAATATTGCGCTGTTCAACCCACATGCCAAGAAAGCAGACCGGGTCGGGCGCAAGCAGTTGGAGGACGGGCGTAGAGTGCGAATTTTCAGATCAGACGGCGAAGTCGTTGACGTCACTTGATTGAATGGCAGATTAGTTATGGCCAGATTGCAAGAACACTACAGGAGTACGATCGTTCCAGCGTTGATGGAGCAGTTCCAGTACAGCAGCGTGATGCAGGTACCGAAAATCACCAAGATCACCATTAATATGGGTGTCGGTGAGGCGGTGGCCGATAAGAAGGTGCTAGAGTCAGCAGCAGCAGATCTGACTCGAATCTCGGGACAGAAGCCAGTTATCACCAAAGCACGAAAGTCGGTCGCAGCGTTCAAAATCCGCGAAGGCTGGCCGATCGGTTGCATGGTAACCCTGCGCAGTGAGCGGATGTACGAGTTTCTTGACCGGCTGATCTCGGTGGCTTTTCCGCGCGTGCGCGACTTTCGTGGGCTATCGGCCAAAGCTTTTGACGGGCGTGGCAATTACAGTGCCGGGTTCAAGGAGCAGATCATTTTTCCTGAGATCGATTTCGATAAGGTGGACGCGATGCGCGGGCTCAACGTCACCATAACGACGACTGCCCGCAGCGACAAGGAAGGTGAAGCGCTGCTTCGTGGCTTCAACTTTCCGCTTAGAAAGTAGAGGACAGAACCACATGGCAAAAAAATCGATAATTGCGCGCGAAGTTAAGCGCCGCAAGCTCGCCGCCCAGCACCAGACACAGCGCAGTGAACTAAAGAAACGTTTGGTGGACGAATCGCTGTCGTACGACGAGCGCTGGCAGGCGATGATCGACCTGCAGCGATTACCACGTGATTCATCACGTTTCCGACAGCGCAACCGTTGCGCCCTAACTGGTCGTCCGCGGGGTTTTTTCCGTCGCTTCGGATTATCGCGCAATGTCCTGCGCGAGGTTGTGATGCGCGGTGAAGCACCGGGTGTCGTCAAGGCCAGCTGGTAGGAGGGAGAGAGTAATCAATGAGTATGTCTGATCCGATCGCCGATCTGCTGACCCGGATTCGCAATGGCTTGGCAGTAAACAAGCACAGCGTGTCCATGCCGGCATCACGTGTCAAAGAAGCCATTGCCACGGTGCTTAAGAATGAGGGTTATATAGAAGACGTGACCGTCACCGAGGAGGGCAACAAAAAGCAGATGACCATTCAGTTGCGTTACCACGAAGGTCACAGCGCGATCGAGAAGATCGCCCGGGTCAGCCGGCCCGGATGCCGCGTGTACTGCAGCGCCAGTGATATGCCGCAGATCCATGGCGGTTTGGGTGTGGCCATGGTGTCGACTTCCAAGGGTATCCTGACTGATCGGCAGGCCCGTTCGGCGGGCGTTGGTGGTGAGGTGATTTGTACCGTCTGCTAAGCAGGCGAATACATACCGGAAAAAGAATCATGTCCCGCGTAGCAAACAGTCCGATCAACGTACCTGGCGGTGTCGAGGTAAAACTCGGCGATAGCGGGGTCAGCGTTAAAGGGCCCAAAGGGGAGTTAGCGCTGGAACTACACCCAGCGGTGGCTATCGAACAGCAGGGTAGCGTGTTGCAGATCAAAGCCAAAACTGATGACGATTGGGCTATGGCAGGGACCATGCGGGCGCTGCTCAATAACATGGTTACCGGCGTCAGCGAAGGTTTCGAAAAGAAACTCACCATCATTGGTGTGGGTTACCGGGCACAGGCCGAGGGAACGAAACTGAACCTGAGTCTGGGATTTTCCCACCCCGTGGTCTACAGCTTGCCCGAAGGCGTATCGGTAGAAACCCCCAATCAGACAGAAATCGTGCTTAGCGGTGTCGACAAGCAGAAGGTGGGGCAAGCTGCTGCAGAGATTCGCAGTTTTCGCCCACCCGAGCCTTACAAGGGCAAAGGCATACGTTACCTAAACGAATATGTCAGGCGTAAGCAAGCCAAGAAGATATAGAACGTCAACCGCACAGGTTATTCAGATGAGCGACAAGAAGACAGCGCGCCTTAAGCGTGCAACCAAAACCCGCAGCCGCATACGTGGTGACCGCGCCCATCGATTGTGTGTTTATCGCACTCCTCGTCACATCTACGCTCAGGTCATCGACCCGTCCGGAGGTCAGGTGCTGGCGAGCGCCTCTACCCTGGAGCCTGAGTTTTGTAAAGAGGTCGTCAATGGTGGCAATGTGGTGGCAGCCGGGGAGGTTGGCAAGCGGATCGCCGACCGGGCAAAGGCAGCAGGTATCGTGCGGGTGGCTTTTGACCGCTCTGGCTACAAGTACCACGGCCGGATAAAAGCAATGGCGGAGGCGGCCCGTGAAGGCGGCCTCAATTTTTGAACATTCTGGAAGTGGAATAGGACATTATGGCCACAAGATCCGACCAGGCTGGCGTTGACGGCGAAGGCTTCATAGAGCAGTTGATCAACGTACGGCGTGTTGCAAAGGTCGTCAAGGGCGGCCGCATTTTTGGCTTCTCGGCCCTCACGGTGGTTGGTGACGGTAAGGGCCGGGTAGGTATCGGTCGCGGTAAGGCCCGCGAGGTTCCGGTTGCGGTCCAGAAAGCCATGGACGATGCACGTCGGAACATGAATAGGGTCAATCTGCGCAAAGGTACGCTGCATTACGCCACCGTTGGCCGACATGGCGCTGCTCGTGTGGTGATGCGGCCAGCCTCGGAGGGCACCGGCATCATTGCCGGGGGCACCATGCGCGCGATCTTTGAGGCAGCTGGCGTCAAGAATGTCCTGGCCAAGGTGATTGGAACTACCAACCCGGTCAATGTGGCACGAGCGACTATCGATGGGCTGAGGAAGATCCACAGCCCGAAGGAAGTGGCCGCAAGGCGCGGCAAGAAGGTCGAGGAGATCACTGGATAGGGAACGGACAGATGGCAGGGAAACGTATCAAAGTGACTCTGGTCGGCAGCAAGTATGGCCGTGGCAGAAAACAACTCGCCTGCGTGCACGGGCTGGGTCTTCGCCGCATGCACCAGACGGTGGAGTTGGAAGACACGCCGATGACGCGTGGCATGGTGAATAAGATAACTCATTTAGTTCGGGTCGAGGAGGCTTGACATGCGCTTGAACGAACTCAAACCAGCAGCAGGATCACGGACAGTGCCTAAGCGCGTCGGCCGTGGCCCGGGGTCGAACTTGGGCAAGACTGCCGGCCGTGGCATGAACGGTCAGAAGGCCCGTTCCGGCGGCTACCACAAAGTCGGCTTCGAAGGCGGCCAGATGCCGTTGCAGCGGCGCCTGCCGAAACGCGGATTCCGCTCGCTTACCAGGCGCCGGGTAGCCGAGGTGCGGCTGCATGAACTGAGCCTGATCGAAAGTGGCGACATCGACTTGACGGCGCTGAAGGTAGCCGGGGTTGTGAACCGCAACGCCATCCGGGCCAAGGTTATCGCCTCGGGTAAGATCGAGCGTGCTGTGGTCCTACGGGGCGTGGGAGTTACCCGCGGTGCTCGTGCTGCCATCGAGCAGGCCGGCGGTCGGGTGGAGGCCTGACTCATTTATGGCAGCGTCACCCCTCGCCGGACTGGGTAAACTGACTGAACTACGTCAGCGGGTGCTGTTCGTGCTGGGTGCCATGGTGGTGTTTCGCCTTGGTACCCACATACCGATACCGGGCGTAGACCCCACCGCGGTGGCTGCGATGTTCGAACAGACCCGTGGCTCCATCGTCGACATCTTCAACATGTTTTCCGGTGGTGCGCTGCGCCGGCTCTCGATCTTCGCCTTGGGGGTAATGCCGTACATCTCGGCCTCGATCATCATCCAGATGATGACCTCGGTGATTCCGCAGCTGGAGCAGTTGAAAAAGGAAGGTGAATCCGGGCGCCGCAAGATAACCCAGTACACCCGCTACGGGACCGTGCTCCTGGCGACCTTCCAGGCGTTGGGCATCGCCATCGCCATCGAGGGTCAACAGGCGGCCGGTGGCCCGGTTGTACTGATCCCCGGTATCGGCTTCAAGATCATCACGGTGGCGACACTGGTTACTGGGACAATGTTTCTGGTTTGGTTGGGCGAGCAGATCAGTGAGCGCGGTATCGGCAATGGTATTTCACTGATCATTTTCGGCAGCATCGTGGCCGGGCTGCCTTCGGCAGTCGCGGGCACATTGGAACTGGCCCGAACTGGCGCTTTCACTCCAATTGGTGTACTGGCACTGTTTTTAGGAGCCATCGGGATTACCGCAGCGGTGGTTTTCGTCGAGAGAGGCCAGAGAAGAATCACTGTCAACTACGCAAAACGCCAACAGGGCCGGCGCATGCTGGCGGGCCAAACCAGTCACTTGCCGCTCAAACTCAATATGGCGGGCGTAATACCGCCGATTTTTGCGTCCAGCATCATCCTGTTCCCGGCCAGCCTGGGCAGTTGGTTCGGACAGAGCGAGGGTATGGGTTGGTTGCGCGACATCGCGACGACTCTTTCGCCCGGACAACCGGTATATACGCTGGTCTATGCAGGCATGATCGTTTTTTTCTGCTTCTTCTATACGGCCTTGGTATTCAATCCTAAGGAGATCGCTGACAACCTGAAAAAATCCGGAGCTTTTGTTCCTGGGGTTCGGCCGGGTGCACAGACAGCTGGCTACATAGATAAAGTGGTATCACGATTGACCCTGGCAGGAGCCGTCTACCTTACTGTGGTCTGCTTGATTCCGGAATTCTTGATAGTGAAATGGAGTGTGCCGTTCTACTTCGGGGGTACGTCACTTCTCATTATCGTGGTGGTGATGATGGACTTGATGTCCCAAGTACAGTCACACCTGATGTCCAGACAGTACGAGAGTTTGATGAAAAAATCGTCCTTGCTTGGCGGTGGCATGGGCTTGACGAGATAGGGTTAGGAGGTAACAGCCATGAAAGTGCGAGCTTCAGTAAAGAAAATCTGCAGGAATTGTAAGATTATTCGCCGCAATGGCATCGTCCGCGTGATATGCGTTGACCCACGGCATAAGCAGCGCCAGGGCTGAGGCTGGCGCAAACCATAGCGTTGACCTGACAAGGTCGAGAAAAAAGGGAAAGACAAGTGGCACGAATAGCGGGAATCAATCTACCGGCACACAAAGATATTGAGATCGCGCTGACCTCGATCTATGGCGTCGGTCGGCACTCGGCACAAGAGATTTGTGATAACGCTGGTGTAGCCAGGAGCACTAAGGTACATGAACTGTCGGAAGACGATGCCGATCGCTTACGCGCTCAGTTAACTGGGCGGCAGATCGAAGGTGATCTGCGACGTGAGGTCTCCATGAACATCAAGCGATTGATGGACCTGGGTTGTTACCGGGGAATACGGCACCGGCGCGGTTTGCCGGTGCGCGGCCAGCGCACCTCAACCAATGCGCGCACCCGCAAGGGTCCAAAGCGCCCAATCAGGAAGTAAGGAGCCTACAAAAACATTTATGGCCAAGGCACCAGCAAAGAAGCGCACCAAGCCAAAGGTTCGCAAGAACGTCGCTGAAGGGGTGGCTCATATCCACGCGACCTTCAACAACACGATAATTACCATTACCGACCGTCACGGCAACGCCTTAGCGTGGGCAACGGCCGGCGGCGCCGGGTTTCGTGGCAGCCGCAAGAGCACGCCGTTTGCGGCCCAGGTTGCAGCGGAGAGTGCCGGTCGAACTGCCCAGGAACATGGTATCAAGCAACTGGACGTCAAGATCAAAGGACCCGGTCCGGGTCGTGATTCATCGGTTCGCGCACTCAATAACCTGGGTATCGAGATCAGTTCGATCAGTGACGTAACGCCTATTCCCCACAACGGTTGCCGGCCGCCGAAACGCCGGCGTGTCTGAACGGAGAACCCGATAGATGGCCAGATATAGAGGACCTACCTGTAAGCTCTCTCGTCGTGGAGGCTCCGACCTTCTACTGAAGAGCCCGGTTAGATCAATCGACTCCAAGTGCAAGTTTGATCGCCCACCCGGCTTCAAGCCCGGCTCACGGCGCCCGCGGGTGACAGTTTATGGCACGCAGTTGCGCGAGAAGCAGAAGCTCCGCCATATGTATGGCATTATGGAGAAGCAGTTCCGCAATTATTACCTGTTGGCAGCACGCCGCAAGGGTTCAACCGGTGAGAACCTGCTGAGGCTGCTAGAGTCTCGGTTGGACAGCGTGGTGTACCGTATGGGGTTCGGCATTACCAGGGCTGAGGCCAGGCAGTTGGTCAACCACAATGCTGTGTTGGTTAATGGCGCCCGCGTGAATATTGCCTCGTTCCAGGTCGCACCGGGTGACGAGGTGGCTATCCGCGAGAAGAGCCGCGACCAACTGCGTATCAAGTCGGCCCTCGAAATAGCTGAGCAACTCGGGTTCGTGCCCTGGGTCGACATGGAGCCCAAGGCATTTAAAGGTGTGTTCAAGACGGTACCAGATCGTGCTGACCTCTCTCAAGACATTGATGAGTCACTGGTGGTAGCGCTCTATTCGAAGTAATGGCAGGTGAGCGCCAGATCAATCAGTCCAAATAGTAGATAAAATCTGAGGTAAAGATTCAATGCAGGAAGCCAGAGTCGAATTTCTCAAGCCCAACGTGATCAACGTTGAAACGCATGACCAGACCCATGCACGGGTAACCCTGGAGCCGTTGGAACGGGGGTTTGGCTACACCCTAGGTAACGCTCTGCGCCGTATCTTGCTGTCATCGATGCCGGGGGCCGCCGTGACCGAGGTGCGTATCGATGGCGTGTTACACGAGTATTCTTCCATTGCCGGCGCGCAAGAGGATGTCATCGAGATCCTACTCAACCTGAAGGATCTGGCGGTGCGGATGCATAGCCGTGATGAGGCGGTGCTGCGCGTCAGCAAGAAGGGCCCCGGCACGGTAACGGCGGGCGATATCCAGTTGGATCACGATGTGGAAGTGGTCAACCCTGATCAGGTCCTGGCCAATCTTTCGGCCGAGGGCGCACTGGACATGGAAATCACGGTGACAACTGGTTGCGGCTATCAGGTTGTGGATTCCGGCGCGGATACGAGTGAGACCCGCGGGGTTGGCGTGCTTCGGCTCGATGCGTCGTACAGTCCAATCCGGCGTGTGTCGTATACGGTCGAAAATGCCCGGGTCGAGCAGCGCACCGACCTCGACAAGCTGGTCATGGAGGTCGAGACTAATGGCACGATAGACCCCGAGGATGCGGTTCGTCGTGCGGCTACGGTCTTGCACGACCAGGTTTCGGTATTCGTGCAGTTACAGGAGACGGATCGCCCGGCCTCGGAGATGCTGGAGGAGAAAATCGATCCCATTTTGCTGCGGCCCGTCGATGACTTGGAATTGACCGTGCGCTCGGCCAATTGCCTCAAGGCGGAGAATATATATTTCATCGGTGATCTTATTCAGCGCACCGAGGTAGAACTACTTAAGACTCCGAATCTCGGAAAGAAGTCACTGACGGAAATAAAGGACGTGCTCGCTACACGGGGCCTATCGTTGGGCGTCAAGTTGGAGAACTGGCCACCGGCATCTTTGCAAAGAGAAAAACGCGAAGGTTTGCACTGACCATTAAGAGGAACTGAGGCGATGCGCCATTACAAGTCCGGCCGCAAACTCGGCCGCAACTCGAGCCACAGGCAGGCAATGTTCAGCAATATGGCGGCATCGCTGTTCATGCATGAGCAGATCAGGACAACCCTGCCGAAGGCCAAGGAACTGCGACGCGTCGCCGAACCATTGATCACCCTGGCAAAGAGCGCCAGTGTTGCCAATCGGCGCTTGGCCTACGCACGCCTGCGTGATCGAAATGCCGTCAGCAAGTTATTCGATGAACTCGGGCCACGCTTCAGGGATCGCCCGGGCGGTTATACCCGGATTCTCAAGTGCGGCCCCCGGCCCGGCGACAATGCGCCTATGGCTTTCGTACAACTGGTGGAAAGGGTGGACGCGTCGGCACCGGCGCAGGAATGACTCGCACCGGGTCAAGAAGAAACCACTGAGCAACCCCGCTTTTCCGCGGGGTTTTCTTAGTCGGTGGGAACGATGCGAAAAAAGGTGATCAGTCCTGGCAGATTGGGCAGATCGGAATTCTGTCGGAAGCCGGCACATTTTTTCAGCGGTAAATCTCGATTATTCCTGCTCGAAGCGAAAGACTCGCACGGCCCTTGCACTTAAGATACTGACCGACAGCGAGATGGCGAGCCACCAGGCTAGATAAGTAGTTGTGCCTGGCGCGTGCTAACATGAAAGGCGCAGAGGTGCTGGGGCGCCCGAGAGCTAACGATCACCTTCACTGGTACTTGACCATCGCTCTTCCGATTGTCCTTTTCACTGATTTTGGTCGTGATGACATCTATGTCGGGCAGNTGCATGCCCGGGCGCAAATNGAGCAGCCAGGGTGTTGCGTAATTGATCTCTTCCATNGNGCAAGNCCCTTTGATCCGGCTTGTGCGGGCACGCTGCTGGCGGCACTGTTACCGCACACGCCGCCGGCGTCCGTGTTACTGGCAATAGTGGATCCCGGGGTAGGCAGCGAGCGGCTGGGACTTGCGTTGAAGCTTGGAGAGCGTTGGCTGGTGGGCCCGGACAACNGCCTTTTCAGCTGTGCGCTTAGCTGGACTGATGAACGCCCGCAGTACTGGACTATTCGGGCAGGGACCGCGCCAGTCGCGACTACCTTTCATGGTCGCGATGTGTTCCTGCCGGCAGTTGTGGCCCTCACCGTGGGTGATACCGATGGGCTGCTTACACTGGCTGATGCTTCTGTCAGCCTAACCCATAGCCTGGTGGCACAGTGTGCAGAACAAGATCGCCGGGTAGTCCACATAGACCACTATGGCAACGTTATTACCGGCGTACGCGGTGCCGTGCTGGATCGGGCAGGGGAGTTTTCCGTGGCCGGGCGGACTCTTTGTTTTGCGCCGTACTTCGATGCGGTGCCTCCCGGACAGTGTTTCTGGCATGTGAATTCGATCGGGCTGGTTGAATTTTCGGCCAATCGGGCGAGTGCCGCCGAACTTCTCGGCCTCGTTTGTGGTGACAGGCTTGAAGCATGAATAAACCGGATTGGGTGCTGGAGCCCGCTAGCGGTCTAGTTCGCGGACTGAGCTATCTTGAGTCACCCCATTGTGATGAACGGCCGGCGGGTTGCGCGCCGGAGCTGCTTGTTATCCACGCTATCAGCCTGCCCGAAGGTGAATTCGGTGGCGATGATGTAACGGATCTTTTCTTAGGTCGTCTGGATGTCAGCAGTCATCCGGATTACGTCGGATTGCAGGATCTGCAGGTCGCGGCACATTTTTTTATTCGTCGTGACGGGTCCGTACTGCAATTTGTGCCAGTACACCGGCGGGCCTGGCATGCCGGTATTTCTGAGTACCGCGGCCGGAGTCGGGTTAACGATTTCTCTATCGGGGTAGAGCTCGAGGGCTGTGATGATCAGATTTTTGAGGATTATCAGTACCAAGCCCTGGTGTGGTTGACCGAACTGTTGAGCACGGCTTATCCGGTTATCGGCGCAGAGCAGATCGTCGGCCATAGCGATATCGCAGCAGGGCGCAAAACCGACCCTGGCGCGCATTTCGACTGGGCTCGATACCGGCAGTCACTGCTGTCTTGAAATGGTGATGCCCGCGATCAGAAATGTGATGATGTGGACGTTGTTGTGGTAAATCACCATGGATCCTGGGGAATCATGTAAACGACATCCTGCTCAGGTAGTGCATACNCTCCTNGCGNAAGAGGCGCATGCCATCGAAGTTTGGTGCGGCTATTGATGCACAAATGCAGGGAAGGCGCTGGTTGTGCCCGGCCAGAAAAATGAAGCATAACAATCTACCTGCAAATACCGGGGCGCAGGTTAGTCCCGGATCACCAGCGGGTATTCCGCTCGATCAGGATTAGTCGTTCTTTTTCTCGGGTTGCCACAGCGCTTCGGGCTTGCCGGCCGCTTGGTTGAGACTGCGAGCCATGACGAACAGCAAGTCGGACAGTCGGTTCACGTACTTGAGAGTGGCGCTGTTCATGTCCCCTTCGTCGGCCAGGGCAAATAGCGCACGCTCGACCCGCCGGCAGGTGCTGCGCGCGAGATGGCTGAGGGCCGCGGCCCGGGTGCCACCTGGCAAGATGAACTCCTCCAGCGGCGGCAGCGATTCGTTTAGCCGGTCCAGCATCTGTTCCACGGCCGTCACTTGTTGTGCCTGCACCATGGAGTGGCCAGGCAGGCTGAGTTCCCCCCCAAGGTCGAACAGCACATGCTGCACCGTGACCAGGAATTCCTGCGTGGCTGTAGGCAGTGGTTCGGTCATAAGCAGGCCAATGGCGCTGTTCAATTCATCTACCTGTCCCATCGCGTCGACCCGCGCTGAGGTCTTGAGTACCCGGGAGCCGTCTGCCAGGCTGGTACTGCCGTTATCTCCGGTGCGGGTATAAATTTTGCTTAGTCGCTTGCCCATGGCCTGTATTGAATGATAAGAATTGCCGGCAATAGTAATTCAACCGGTCGGCACAAAACAGGCGATCGCCCGAAAATCATTGACGTTGGTCCGGGTCGGGCCGGTAATTACGGTATCGCCCAGCCGTTGAAAAAATCCCCCGGCGTCATTGTCGGCCAGGCAGGCACTGGCGTCCAGCCCGGCGCTGTCAGCGCGGGCGAGGGTGTCTGGGGTCAGTATCGCACCGGCTGCCTGACTACAGCCGTCAATCCCGTCAGTATCGCAGGCGATAGCCCAGGTATCCGGCAGGCTCNTNAGTTCAAGCGCAAGCGCAAGCAGGTATTCGAGGTTGCGCCCACCNCANCCACGGCCTTTGACTTCCACCGTAGTCTCGCCGCCGGAGAGTATTAGCACTGGCGCCGAATCGGTGCGGCCATTGATCAGTTCGCGCAGTTTTCTCGCTTGATCGCGAGCCACCTGCCGGGCTGGCCCCTCAACTCGACCGCCGAGGTTGATGACCACAAAACCCTGTGCCCGCGCCAGCGCCGCGGCAGCGGCCAGCACTTCTTTGGGCGAAGCGATGATGCAGGTGTCGGAGCGGCTGAGCGCGTCGGCCCCCGGTTTGGGGCTTTCGGCTGTTTCTGAAGCCAGTACAGCCGCAATCGGCGGCGGCAGATTCAGTGCAAAGTGGGCGATGATCTGCTGTGCCTGTGTGCGGGTGGTGGGGTCGGCCGTAGTGGGACCGGAGGCGATTACCGCAGGGTCGTCGCCCGGCACGTCCGACACCAGCAAACTGTGACTGGCGGCCGGGTATGCCGCGGTGGCCAGGCGACCGCCCTTGATGGCCGAGAGGTGCTTGCGCACCGTGTTGATCTCCGAGATGGTTGCGCCGCTCGCCAGCAGCTGCCGGGTCAGGGTTTGTTTTTCGGCCAGCGATAACCCGGGCAGGGGTAGGGTCAGCAGGGCACTACCGCCACCTGAGAGCAGACACAGCAGCAGGTCGCTGGTGCCAAGCCCCTGCGCCAGTGTGAGAATCCGGCGAGCGCCGCTCATGCCTGCTGCATCGGGCACGGGGTGACCCGCTTCTATCACCTGGATCTGCCGGCAGGGCACCGCGTGACCGTAGGGTACAAGCACCAGGCCTGCAATCGGACCCGGCCAGGCATGTTCCAGCGCTGCGGCCATGGCTGCTGCGGCCTTACCGGCACCGACCACACATACTTGCCCGGTGGGCGGGGTGGGCAGGTAGCGGGCCAGGTGCTGGGCGGGATCGGCGCGCTCGATCGCACACTGGAAGAGTTCGTTCAGCAGTGTCCGTGGATTAACCGTGGGGTCGTCTTGGGGCACGGACAGGGCTCAGCGTGTTCGGGGTGCTCGACAGATATATCGGGACAGCAGTAAGACCATTACGCCCCAAGGTCTTGTTCGGTGCCACTTTCCGGTGCACGCTCCAGGCGCGCGGCGCAAACCTTAAATTCAGGGATTCCTGCAGTCGGGTCAGACGCTGGGTTCGTGAGAACGTTGGCCGCCGCCTCCCAGAAGTGGAACGGGATAAAAAGGACGCCTGCGTCCACTTTGCTCCCCACCTTGGCAGGGAGCACTATCGAGCCGCGGCGCGAGGTCACCTTCACGCGATCGCCATCCTTGACACGGATTTTTTTAGCATCGGTGTCGTTTACCTCGACGAACGGCCCCGGAACGAGGCCGTTCAGGCCTTTGCTCCGCCGAGTCATCGTCCCCGTATGGTAGTGTTCCAGCATCCGACCCGTGGTCAGCACTATCGGGAATGACGCGTCGGTTTCTTCGGCCGCTGGCTGGTACTCGACTGGGTGGAACTGACCGAGGCCGTGCGCAAAATTCTCGCGGTGCAGGATCGGCGTCCCGGGGTGATCCTCCGATGGACAGGGCCAATGAAGTTGCGCCCCCGCCTCGAGCCGTGCGTGCGAGATGCCCGCGTAAGAAGGCGTGAGTTCTCTCATTTCTTCATTAACCTCCGCTGTCGACGCGTAGGCCATCGGATAACCGATGGCGGTGGCGAGCTCACAGATGATCTCCCGGTCTCGTCGTGCCTGCCCCGGTGGAGGTACGACAGGCCTCGTGAGTTGTACGCGGCGCTCGGTATTGGTGTAGGTTCCATCGCGCTCAGCATAAGAAGACGCCGGCAACACGACCTGGGCAAGCTTGGCCGTTTCGGTGAGAAAAATATCCTGCACAACCAGGAATTCGAGATTCTCAAGCGCTTCTACTACGTGAGTGACGTCGGCATCGGAGAGCACGGGATTTTCACCCATGATGTACATCGCTTTGATCTTTCCTTCGCGGGCCGCGGGCAGCATCTGTGTCACCGTCAATCCAGGATTATCGGAGAGCTCGACATTCCACGCTTTCTTGAATTTAACGTGGGCGTCGGCATTGGCAACCTGCTGGTAGCCGGGGTAGTATTTTGGTAGGGCGCCCATGTCACAAGCGCCCTGGACGTTACTTTGGCCGCGCAGTGGATTGACGCCGGTGCCGGGCCGGCCGATCTGTCCAGTGATCATCGCCAGGTTCGCAAGCGAGCGCACGTTGTCGACTCCGGTCGTGTGCTGGGTTATGCCCATCGAATAGACGATAGACGCCCGTTCTGCTGTAGCGTAGAGGCGGGCTGCCTCTACGATGAGTTCGGCCGGGACCCCTGTGATCTCCATCACTCGCTCCGGCGTATACGCGGCCACGAGTTTTTGGACTGCCTCGGCCCCCTCGGTGCGGGAATTAATGAACTCGGTCTGCATCAGGCCATCACGGATAATGACGTGCATGAGCCCGTTGATCCAAGCGACGTCTGTGCCCGGCCTCTGCCGCGCCCAGAGTGTAGCGATTTGGCTCAATTGGATCTGGCGCGGGTCGAACAGCAAAAGTTTCGAGCCGCGCGCGATTGCCTCGCGGATCTTAAGTCCGATGATCGGATGATTCTCGGTGGTATTTGAGCCGGTGACGAGAATGACTTCAGCATTCAAGAGATCATCTGCGGAGTTTGTCATTGCTCCTGAGCCAAACGACAGCGCCAGCCCTGCAACGGTGGAAGAGTGGCATAGGCGGGCACAGTGGTCGACGTTGTTCGTTCCCATAGCGGCGCGCACGAACTTCTGAAAGACGTAGTTGTCTTCGTTGGTGACTTTGGCTGATGACAGCCCGCCGAATGTGTCACCACGATACTTCTTCAGTTCGCGGGCGACGAGCGCCAGTGCTTCTTCCCAAGACGCCTCGCGAAAGCCGTCGGCGACCCGTATCAGTGGGGTCTTGAGGCGGTCGGGGTGGGATACGAACTCGAACGATCCGAATCGCCCCTTTACACACAGACGCCCGCGTGATACCGGGGAGTCGACGTCGCCACGGGCGCTGACGACGGTGTCTCCCCGGGTGCCGAGGATAATCCGACAGCCGGTGCCGCAATACGGGCACACGGTGGAAGCTTCGCGTTCGGGCCTGAGGTGCTGTCGTGTGGTGAGCGCTCCGGTGGGGCAACGTTCCACACACTCGCCACATGACTCGCAGATGGAGTCTTTGATCGGACCCCCGCCGAATGGTTCAACTGCGCTCGCGTAGCCACGATTCACCAGATCAATGGCCCCAAGGTGCTGAACTTCAGCACACG